>JAGQNJ010000026.1 GCA_020428115.1 Candidatus Saccharimonadota bacterium | reverse complement strand
CAGCCGACACCCGCAAATATGTCGTTGGTATCGACACGCAATTGCGCCAGGTACATATCATGATTTGGAATCGAGGCGGTTATTGCAGCAACAACTGCAGCAGAGTTGACTTCTGTTGTGCCTGTCTGCGCCGACAGCGCAAGAGCCTGTTGCCAGATTCCTTTTATTGTAATCGGATCGTCGCTAGCGTGCGCTAAAAAGTCAGGACTAATTCCGTAGCGTGCGCCAAAGAACATACCCCCAGGTCGTTTTGCTACTATGGCAGCCAGTTCCTTGGGCGTTGTATTATCACGCAATTTGCCAAGTATGTGCCTACTGAGCACAGCCGATATGTCATCTACCTTATCAAGTGGTTGTGTTGGCTTGAGATCTTTGAGCTCACCGTAGTACCAGAACAAAAACATCGCACTTATACCACTTACGCCCAGCAATATATGTGACGCAGGCATATGTTCGATGAACACAAGCCAGATCCAGACACCAAAAGTACCAACTGTTAATAGCCAAAGCAGAAAGCGGATAAAGCGATTGTCGAATACAAGCGATACACGTGCTTTTTGGGCGCGTTGACTGTGAACGTTGCAGCTGAGCTCGTTCATCGACCAACCCCCATGACGATCATAATTAGCGACCCAGGTAGTGCAAGTGGAATAATCCCCCACAGCACCAATAGTAATAATCCAGTGGCAAGTGCAAAAATACTACAAATCAAACCAGTAAGTATCAGTACAGTGCGCACCAAAAACCCAATAACACGAGATATCAGCTTGTCGATAAACGCGCGAAAATACATACCAATAGAACCCTTGCTCGTCGCGGTAAATGTCTGTTTATACGGCGAAAACCAAGTCTGCACTAGCGCTCCAATAGAAAAGGTCTCCATGCACCAGCGTATTCTGTTGACAATTGCGCCTTGCCAGGCCCACTGCCAACCAGCGCTGTACCACCAGCGCAGACAATAATATATGACCATAAGCATTATTCTATCAGAATATCCCTGTTATAATAGAGCCAAACACGTAAAATAATAACGACTACGGGGAGGCACCAAAATAATCATGATACATAAGTTACGCGCGTTCTTTCGGGAATATCTGCACTTTGGCTTGGTTATTATCGCCATAATTATTGCGCTAGGACTAGATATTGCTGGTTATGACCGGTATGCACACTTCATACTCGGGGCAAGTGCCCTACTCTCGTCTATCCCTATATTGAAGGACATCTATGATTCGCTGAAACACCGCCAATACGGTGTAGATATTCTTGCCGCTACGGCCATTATCACCTCAGTGCTACTCGGAGAATACTGGGCGGGCATGATTATTGTATTGATGCTCACTGGTGGTGAGGCGCTCGAAGATTACGCCGAGAACCGGGCCAAAACCGAGCTTACTGCCCTGCTCGATCGGGCGCCTAAAAAGGCGCACGTACTACGCGGGCGCAAAACTGTTGATATTGCAGTTGGCCAAGTGAAGGTAGGCGACAAGCTCATCATCAAACCAGGTGAAGTTGTACCTGTTGACGCTACGATCGTGGAAGGCCGTTCCAGTTTTGACGAGTCAAGCCTTACAGGTGAGAGTCTACCGCTTGATAAAGCACACGGTGACACAATTCTCAGTGGTTCTATCAACGTAGATAGCTCAATTACGGTCAAGGCCCTACACACAGCCAAGGATAGTCAATACGAACAGATTATCCAGCTTGTTAAAGCGGCGTCCTCGAGCCAATCGCCATTTGTCCGCCTGGCAGACCACTACAGCGTACCGTTTACTATTATTGCGTTCGTTATCGCTGGTGGCGCGTGGATACTCTCTGGTGACGTTCTCAGATTTTTGCAGGTGCTCGTTGTAGCAACACCCTGTCCGCTGATTTTGGCTGCGCCAATAGCACTCATATCAGGTATGAGTCGTGCAGCACGCCACGGGGTAATCATCAAAAATGGAGGCGCCCTGGAGCGTCTAGCAGCAGTTCAAACAGTTGGTTTTGACAAAACCGGTACGCTAACGCAAGGTGAACCTATCGTGCACGATGTAAGCACGTTCAATTCATTTAGCAAAAAGCAGGTCCTGGAAGCAGCTGGTGCACTCGAACAGAATTCGCCACACATCTTGGCTAAGGCAATCGTCAACGAAGCGCTCAAAAACAAATACAAACTACCCAAAACCAAGGGTGTTGTCGAGAAGCCAGGCTACGGGGTCAGTGGTGTGGTCGAACGCAAAAACGTTCTGGTGGGCAAGCTCAATTTCATGAAGGACCAAGGCATTCCACTACCAGCAAAACTTAAGCTAGCAAATTACACCAAAACAGCGTCGTTTGTGGCAATTGATGGTGTTCTAGCAGGCTCGATTAGCTTTATGGACGAGATACGGCCAGAGGCCAAGGGAACCCTGAGCGCGCTCAAACGACTTGGGGTCAAACACTTACTCATGGTGACGGGTGATAACAAATCGACTGCAAATGCCATAGCTAAACAGATCGGTATTACTGATGTAACAGCAGAAGCACTGCCTGCCGATAAGCTTCTGGCTATCGAGAATGTCGCACATAAGCCAGTTGCCTTCGTAGGTGATGGTGTTAATGATGCCCCAGTACTTACTGCAGCCGACGTCGGCATTGCGCTTGGTGCGCGTGGCTCTACTGCTGCCAGTGAATCTGCAGACGTCGTGGTCATGCTCGACGACCTAAGTCGCGTGAGCACCAGTATCGAGATCGCCCAAAGAACTTTCAAGATTGCCAAACAAAGTATACTGATCGGTATTTTTATCAGTATCGGCCTGATGTTTATATTTGCGAGCGGGCGCTTTGCTCCAGTCTACGGCGCCGCGATACAGGAAGTTGTAGATATTATTGTGATCATCAATGCGCTGCGTGCCCATGGGTCATGGCAAAAAGCTCGTGCTAGCCGAACAGTACAAGCGAGTTAAGAATCACGCACACGGTTAGTGGTACCAGAATGTTATCTGCACCACGCGGAGCGATATTCTCAACCATCGTCGCAATAAGTGGCAGCCACAAAAGTAGTGGTAGCGCTACGTGCCCAAGCCCTGTTGGTGCCAAAAATACAAGTATCATAACGATCAGAAGTGAAATAACGTAGAAAACCGCAGTTCCCTCAATTGTTTTTTTCTGTCCAAGTATTTTATACGCGTGTGCCTTGCCGTACTTTTCCCCAACAATTGCGGCCATTCCATCAGCAAGCGCAAGGTGCAAAATAGCAGCCGAAAATATCCAGGGATTGTACGCAAGCACCGCCGTTAAACCTATCCCTATAGGAAACAGCACATCACCCCAAGTTTTGCGATATACATTGTGAATCGCGTAGAAAATATGGTACCGACGAGATACTAGTATTACGACCAGAAATGCCAGCGACAAGCACACCATCGTAAACTGCGATAAGTAGAATGGCCACGATGCCACAAATACACCAACAGTAATATGAACAAACTTACGAGCAGTCTCACCTGCGATTTTCTTCTGCTCGCGCAATTTTTCGGCTAGCAGCAGAAACAACAACACAATTACACTGGCGCCAGACGCTGCAATCATAGCCCCTATTGTAGCACCATATTATATGTTGTGTTTATGGTAATATATGAGTATAATTAAGAAAGCTATGAGGGTAAAAATAAAGACGGTTCTATACCTGTGGACAGCGCTGGCTGGTTTTGTCAGTATCTTTGTGCTCCTGTACCCAAATACTGCCAGTGCCGCAACATATACAGTAACCAATACCAATGACTCGGGAGCCGGCAGTCTTCGCCAGGCCATCACTGATGCTAACGGAGATGTTGATGCCGATACTATTGAGTTTGATATCCCAGGAGCCGGCCTGCACACCATCACGCTCGCCTCAGATCTGCCGGAGATAACACAAGAGCTCACTATTGACGGAACGACTCAGTCAGACAGCAGCTGCGGGACGCTCGTCCCCGCCTCTTTGCCCGCAAGCAGCAATACAACACATACCCTACGTATCGAGCTTGACCTATCCAATGCCACTTTCGCCGGCATATACAGCACCGGAGGAGCTCTCAATGTCAAGGGGCTCGTACTCAATAACACACCAGATGATGTGTATGGAATTGTCTCAGAGAGTGGTAGCGGGGGAACCATAGAATGTAACTATATTGGTACTAATGCCGATGGAACTGCAGATGCTACATCAGGTCTATCGACAGCCATTTTGGCAAGTTCGGATCTTACGATTGTAATACAGAACAACTTGGTATCAGGTAATCAGACCGGCATTAACACTTCTGGAATCCTACAGAATAACCTCATTGGTACGTCTGCAGATGGAATGAGTGCGATCGCGAATACAGAGGGAGTATATATTAGTAACGGGGCTACTGTTACACACAATATTATCTCTGGTAATACTGCTGACGGCATAACAAGCTATAACGACTCTACAATTAAGGCTAATATTATAGGCCTAAGCCTCGCAGGAAATCCTCTTGGTAATGGCGGTGACGGCATACAAACCAACAGAGGCTCTGATAACTACATGATTGGCGGCACCAATGCGACAGATCGCAACATCATATCTGCCAACGGGGGCAGCGGATTGCACATAAACTCAATTACCGGCAGTAGCTGTCCAAATAATACACGGTCGACCATATATGGTAACTACATTGGTACGACGGCCACAGGAACTGCTCAAGCAGGCTACGGTAACGCGTTGTCCGGTATTACGGTCAACGAAAGTCGCGGTGGTAGCTGCGCGACCGTCAACAGTGTTTACAAGCATACTATCGGCGGAACAGCGAGTGGACAGAGTAATACAATTGCTGGCAACACGCTCGACGGCATCAGGATATATGCAGTGCCGTGGGAGGAATGTGATGATGGTGATGGTGGCACGTATCTCTGCAATGGCACAGACGTGTTTAGTGTCACGACTATTAATAACAAAATATTTAGTAACGGCAATCTGGGTATTAACCTAGCAACTGATTCTGATGATGATGGACTACCGGATCTTGATCTAGGGCCAAATCCACTCAATAGCCTACTCGCAAACTATCCAGCCGAACAAGCTAACTATTACCTCAACCATCCAACCGTAAGCAATGCTATCGGCTCTGGTGACCAGCTGACTATCACTTATTCTTTCCAGGCAAACGGCGCCGAGACAAGCACGGACGGCTACTCCCTCCGCTCATCAAATGTCGTTGGTTATCAGCTTGATTTCTATATCAACGATGCTGCGACAGATGGATCTTATAGCGGATACAGCCAGGGCCAAACACATGTAGGCTCATTTATTGTAAATGGGTCTGAGACCAACGCAACCCATACGTTTACAAGCCCAGTTAGTCTGAGTGGAGGCAAATATCTTACCGCAACAGCGACAATTCTGTGGCAAAATATCCCAGAGCCAGGCAGTGAATGTCCAAGTGGAGTACAGTATGGTGCCGGACCACCATATAGTGAAACGGTATGCGGAGGATAATGACAATGCGACAACGTATGACTCAATCTAGATCAGTGAAGGCCCTGCTACTTGTAGTACTTGCTTCTTGTGCATTGGCATTGTTACCTGTCCGTGCATATGCAGATGAGATTACCCCAGACTCGTCGAGCTACGTCTATGGAGCAACTTCCGAGTTTTCGCCATCTGCAACGGTTTCCGGTGGCTCAGATTCCCTAGCGAATACAGGTATTAACCAGGCCTTGCCTTTGATCGTCGGTATGATGTTGCTATTTAGCGGTAGCGCTCTTGCGTACATAGCTGTTCGTCACTACCGCGCGCATGGCTCGCAGAGCAACTCTCGCGTATAAAAATTGGTAAACGATACTTGCTACACTATTGAAGTAATCAGTCCGTTGGTCACCGTAATGGTTTTGCCGTCGTTACTAGTAAAAGTACCGCTTGCACCAGTAGCTCCTCCTACTCGATAGGATGCTGCATCAAAAGCATCGTCAGTCTTTAGTACGTTTGCTGCAGAACGATACAAATTTGTGTCAGAAGAAATCGTAATCGTCCCGTTTACGCTCAGCCCAATACCTGAGGCTATGGTTACGCTAGTGGTCGACCACTCAAACGCCTTAATATTATTTGCATAGGCACCAACAGTATAATCGGCGATAAGGTGCATGCCCGTTCCCTTACCATTACGGATGCCAGATTCATACGGGTGCAGTAGTGATCCTTGTGCCGCGGGGTCATCGTTAAACCGCCAGCCCGTGGGGAAGGTTATACCCGTAACAACAGGTGAGCCAATAGTCATGACCGGGATAATCCACCCTGCGCCATAGCCTAAAACATTGGCTGCATCAGCAACACCAATCATGACGTGACCGCGATGTTGCCACATGGAATAATCATTGCCGTTGCCACTTTCTTCGGTAAAACTAAGCCCTATCTGATGGCCATCGTTTGGATCAAACGGAAGTAGTGGCCATCCATCGGGTGTTTCACCGCTCAGTTCTGTCCACGGCATAAGCTTAAGCTTACCGGTCATCGTGCCACCACTAATTGGCAGTTGTTTTACATCATCAACGTTCGAAAGTCCGACGTCTGCCTTATTCAGCGACAGGTTACTCTTTGCCGTACTTACATTACCTAGATCAGACAAATTATTACCAGACTGTAATGCTCCAGTACCACTGGTACTGCCAGATTTGAGCGTACCATCAGCGTTGTGAGCAACACTCAAATAATCATTGAGAATAGTCCCCCACGTACCTTTATCAGACCCAGGTTTGGGTAACCTCGCCATTAATATAGCCCCGTCTTCATCATTATCGTCATAACAGCCCCAGTGAATTCATGCTCACTTCTGTTGCTCTCCCTCTGTGATTATGCTTATTATATCAGTGTCGTGTGTGCAGCTCAAATGCAACTGCGCTAGACATACGCTGCCACACCAACTATAGTCAATTATTATGATACTTCGGACAGTAAGATACGGCATTGGCGCATTTATTATTATGGTAATGGGCGTCTTGTTGTTTGGTGCTAGTCCCGCCGTAGCACAGTATGGGTGCGACAACTATGAGGTTGGAACCAACTATTCAGAAACTATCTGCCCAACATCATCTGATGCTTCTGATACCACCACAACTGATTCCGCAGAAGCACAAGATACAACCAACCCAACCTCAGCAGACGAGGACATTCTGCTAACAGAGACTGAGATCACATCTGGGCAATCTTCGCACTGGGGTCTCGCCTGGCTAATAACTATTCTCATCATCGCCACTCTACTCGGGTTATGGTGGCTTATCGCCTTTTGGCGACGACGCAAAGACGACGAAGACCAGCATAAGTCAACCCCATAATATTACTGGAAACAGAGCTATCAATCTGTTAGAATAAGCACTTGTTCGGGGTGTGGCGCAGTTGGCTAGCGCGCGCGGTTTGGGACCGCGAGGTCGCCGGTTCGAGTCCGGCCTCCCCGACCATTAAAACATCCAGGCCTCGTGCTTGGATTTTTTCATGTTGAGGAACTATGTCCTAAATTGAACTCTTCCAGCGTTCTTCTTTTTCTCGAATTGTTTGGTGAAATGGCAAAACAACCCTATTTTATTACTTTATTGCTTTCGCTTATAGTATACTGAGAATAAGCATTAACAATAGGGGTGGATATGGCAAAGAAATCTTCTGGATCGGGTGAACGAATATTAAATGTAATCCTAATCGCGGCGGGGATATTCCTGATCGTAATGGGAGTTACGCAGAACAGTTCTCAGGGCATGCAAGCGTTCCTATTGACCGCTGGCCTTGTGCTTCAGGTTACGGGTACGATTGGTTTTGCCAGAATAAAATAACAGCACCTACGTTATTTCAAACTGCGACCAAAAAAGACAAAAGCACATTAGGGTTTCAAATTGTTAACTGTTGTGGTAAAATAAACGCCAAGCAAGTTGTTACGATTATTCCTCCTTTGTATTGACGCCACCAGGCAACCTTTCATCGCGAGAAACCATGAAGAACGCGAGCGATATAAATAAACGAAAGGTTAATATAAAATGTCAATGAAACTCTACGTAGGCGGTTTGGCTTACAGCGTTACAGATGAAGAGCTAGAAGCATTCTTTGCCGAACAGGGCAAGGTTGTATCAGCTACTGTGATCAAGGATCGCGATACAGGCCGATCTAAGGGCTTTGGTTTTGTCGAGATGGAAGACATCAAGGAAGGCCAAGCTGCAATCAAGGAGCTAAACGGCAAAGAGCTGAATGGTCGTGCAATCGTCGTAAACGAAGCACGCCCCCGCGAAGAACGCCGTCCAAACGACAACTTCCGACGCCGCTACTAATCAGTAGCCCAGTGTTTGCCTAGTAATTTAAGACAAGCCAACGGAATAAAAACCACCCTACTCTAAGGGTGGTTTTGCTTTTAGGCTTGTGTGTTGCTTGGCTTCACTCAGCAGAACCCATCTTCAATTTTGCCAACAACACAGTCTCCTCCCATATGGCTCGTGCGTTAGTATCCCGATCCAGGGCAATTACTTGATGTGTAATGTCTTGTTGCAGAAACTGTACCATAGCAGCTAAATAATCCTCTGGTTCTAAAACTCCTCCATATATCATTTGTTCACAGGCATAAAAGTATCCTTGGATTTCATTATATCCTGCATCAAAGTCAAAGGTTCGAGCTGTCATAGCATCAATATCTATAACTGTTCGCACCCCGTCAGTCTTTAGACCAACGGGGTCATCGCCCTCACCTATCCCAATCATCTCCCTGGAATAGTCATGCGGCTCACACTCAAAAGCTTCAGATACAATGCTTCGTATCTGATTACCATTGTTGTCTTGGGTCTGCAACAAGATTAAGGAACAGCCGTGTTTGAGTATGAGGGGATGCACAGCGTTTGGCTGAAACATTGCCCTTTCAAACCACTCATGAACGAGCTCGTTCTCTGGTAATGTTCGCTCAAAAGCAGGAACATTCTCTCGCATTCTGATCTACTTGGCGAACTCGATAGCCCGCGTCTCGCGGATGACGTTTACTTTGATTGTACCTGGATATTGCATGGTGGATTCTATCTTGTTGGCAATGTCACGGGCGAGCTTGATAGCATTCAGGTCGTCGATGTCCTTAGGGCGGACAAACACACGAACTTCTCGACCGGCACTGATAGCGTAGGCTTTTTCGATACCGCCAAAGCTAGTAGCAACGTTCTCGAGATCCTTCATGCGCTCAGCGAAGTTCTCGGCGCTAATGTTTCGGGCACCAGGTCGTGCGGCACTAATTGCATCGACCGTGCGAACGATCAATGCCTCTACAGTAGTGGCCTCCACATCGTCGTGATGCTGCTCTGCTGCCAACGCAACAGCTTCCGGCGCACCATATTTACGCAACATTTCGCCGCTGATGTGATGATGCTTACCCTCTATTTTGTGTGTCAGAGCCTTACCAATATCGTGAACTAGTGCAGCATACTTGGCCGTTTTGACATCGGCGCCAACTTCCTCGGCAATAATGCCAGAGATATGCGCCATCTCCGTACTGTGCTTGAGCACGTTCTGTCCGTAACTTGTGCGGTATTTGAGCTCACCAAGCAATTGCAAGATCTCTTTAGGCATGCCCATAATTCCAACTTCTCGGGCAGCATCCTCACCTGCACGAATGACGTCTTTTTGGACGTTCTTCTGGGCTTTATCAACAACTTCCTCGATACGTCCAGGGTGCACGCGGCCATCTTTGAGAAGCATCTCAAGTGCCTGACGAGCAACCTCGCGACGCACTGGGTCAAAGCTAGAAAGCACCACATAGCCTGGCGTGTCATCAACCAAAATATCAACGCCAGTTGCTCGCTGCAAGGCTTGGATGTTGCGACCTTCTTTACCAATGATACGGCCCTTCATCTCTTCGTCTTCGAGCTTAACACTTGTTACGGTGCGCTCGGCAGTCACTTCACTTGCCATACGCTCCATAGCAGTCGTAATGATCAGGGCAGCCTTTTCTTCGGCTTCGTCACGCGCTTCGTTCTGTAGTTTGTTAATGAGGTTTATCAGATCGCCCTTAATATCACGCTCGGTCATTTTCATGAGTTTATCTGCAGCTTCCTTTTTGTCGAGCTTTGCGATTTTCTCTAACTTCTCTTGCTGCTTGGTTCTGATACCACGTATTTCATCTTTGAGCGTTTCGAGCTCGTCCTCGGACTTGCGGAGCTTTTCGGCGCGCTTGTCTAGTTCGTCGAGCTTTTTGTCTAGAGTTTCTTCACGATCAAGTAGACGTTTCTCGATATCCTTGATTTCACGTCGACGTGATTGCTCCTCTTTGCGAGCTTCTTCGGCCTTTTCGGCAGCTTCTTCGCGCGCTTTGGCAACGAGTTTGTCTGCCTCACGCTTTGCTTCGCTCAGTTTCTTTTTGGCGGCTTCTTCGTTCGCTCCGAGTTTTTGTTTGGTGACTACTGTGCTGGCACCAAAACCAACACCAATACCCACAATTGCCAAAACAATGGTAATTGGATCCATAGCTTTCCTTTCCGATGAAAACACCTACTTGCTGACAGTCACTATCACTTCTTTAGTCGCAATGATGATCTCAAATAACAGTTTGAATAAATAATCAGTGGGGATTCTTACTAAACTCCAAATCCTTACCTAAAATAATACGAAACCTATGGCGATTTAACAATGTTATTTTTTGGGTGTCGTAATATGTGGCTCGCGACCATAGTGAGGCAAAACCACTGTCTGGTTTGTGCCATCAAGCAGTTTTTGCACGCCATCGCGCTCCCAATCTTCTGTTGTTGTACCAACAATTGGGATCGCTAATTCATGAGCTAGCGTATTTGCGACAGTAAGACCGATCCGCAAACCCGTAAAACTCCCCGGGCCCTCGTAACACACGAGGCCTGCGATATCCTGCCAAGTATAGTCGTGTTTCGCCAGTAATGATCTAATCTTGGTATGTATCGTGCGAGCCAGCTCACGATGCGCTTCCCATGCTATGCGCTCCAATAGCGTATCGTCATTGTATAGCGCGATACTTGCAGTTGGCTGATCAGTTCTAAGTGTAAGTATTATCATAGACCGGCCACCAAATATTTGAGTTTTTCGGGGCAATCTATCTGTATTTTGCGCTCCGTATCACCCGTTGCCTTAATTGTTATTTTGAGTCGAGTTTTGGGCAAAATTGATCGAACGACATCCGACCATTCGACAACCAAAACATCATGCTTGCTATCGATATTCTCATGAAGCTCGTGCTCTATGATTCCTGCTTGATGCAAACGATA
>JAGQNJ010000025.1:7168-11538 GCA_020428115.1 Candidatus Saccharimonadota bacterium | reverse complement strand
CTACGCGTGCAATTTTGGCGGCTGATGTTTATTTGGGCCGACGTGGGATAGAGCTTCGGTTTGTACCCGATGAACCACGTGATGAACGAGAAGCAAGCTTGCGACGTGATGTGCTACCCAAGGCCTTAGGCGCCTGGGCAATCGAACAAGACATAGATGTGGCAGTTGCGGCATCGAGCGAAGTAGTTGTCGGTCATCTCGGGCTGCGTTCTGAACTCGGCGCGCGACCGCTACTCAGACGGCTACAGGGGCACACTACCCTGGGACTACATTTTATTCTTGAGCCAGAACAGCGTTTAGGGCAGCCTAGTCCTGATATCTCGCGTATTGGGTAGTCGAATACTCTGTTGACTGTGGTACAATACAAACCAGTAATGCTTGAAAAAATAAAGAATCTTAAACATTCAGTTTCTGGCTCTAAGCCGCAGGGTTCAAACGAGCGGTATGTTGTTGCGCTTGATATTGGTACAGAGTACGTCAAGGCGTTAATTGCACAGATAAATGGTAGCGATGCACGTATTATTGGTGTTGGACGAGCACATCAAGGCCTGGGAGACATGCAGGCAGGTGCTATTGCTGATATAGCAGGGGTAGTAGCAAATTGTGACCAAGCGCTCAACCAAGCCGAACAGCAAGCAGGTGTGAGTGCACGGACTGTGGTGATTGGTATCGCCGGTGAACTCGTGAAAGGTACGACTATCACGGTGCGATGTACGCGCAAAAATGCCGAAAAGCCCCTGGATATTGAGGAAGTCGAGCGGATCATTCGTATTGTTCAGGAAAAGGCAGAGTCAAAAGCACGCCAGCAGCTTGCCTGGGAACTCGGCGGTAAACAAGTCGAGATACGACTGGTAAACAGCGCCCTTGTTGGTATAGAAATCGATGGCTACAAGGTAACCAACCCGATTGGTTTTCAGGGTAAGGACGTCATTGTCCAGCTATATACTGCTTTTGCACCCCTGATACACATTGGAGCGTTAGAGCGTACAGCTCAGGAGCTTGATCTTGATCTACTGGCTGTGGCAGCCGAACCGTTTGCAGTGGCACGATCGGTTATCGGAGACAACAGTGGCGCAAATATGAATGCGATACTGATGGATGTTGGAGGGGGTACGACAGATATTGCAGTGATACATGATGGCGGAGTGCAGGGAACCAAGATGTTTGGTATAGGTGGTCGAGCTTTTACACGATCGGTTGGGCGCGAAATGGATGTGGATTTTGAGCAAGCAGAGGAGCTAAAACTCGGATTATCGACAAATAAGACACCAGAGGCAAAACGAGAGAATGTGGAGCAAGCCCTGCAAAAAACACTTGGTGTGTGGGGCAAGGGTGTCGAGCTGGCTCTAAGCGAGTTTGACCAGCTCGATAATCTCCCGCAAAAAGTGCTACTCTGTGGTGGTGGCTCTAGCCTAGACATGCTTATGCACGATTTGAGCTCAACTGATTGGTACCGAAGCCTTCCCTTTACAAAGAAGCCCAATGTACAGCACATACAGCCCGGCCAGGTGGTGGGCATTGCTGACAAAACAGGCAACGTAACTGATCATACGTACATCACAGCCATGGGTCTGCTGCGAGTTGGTTTGGATACACTGCAACAGGAGCTTGATAGTCCGAGTGGATCTATGCGCCAAAAAATTGATAAAATGCTAAGGGTATAACCATGACTTCAGCAACCAAAGATACAATATACATCGATGTTGATGACGAAATAACAGCCATTATTGACAAGATGGACAGTAGTGATGCTAAGATCGTCGCACTTGTATTGCCCAAGCGGGCAGCCGCTTTGCAGAGCATTGTGAACATGAAACTCCTCAAGCGAGCTGGTGATGAAGCGGGTAAAAATGTCGTGCTTATAACTTCTGAAGCGGGTTTGTTACCTCTGGCAGGGGCATGTGGTATGTATGTAGCCAAGAACCTCCAGTCGAAGCCGATTGTACCCGATGCACCAGTTGTTCCAGAGGCCGATCACGAGGAAACAGCAGATGTTGAAGGTGATGACACGCCTCTTGATACTGATAAAACGGTGGGTGAACTCGCAGGTGACAAGCAAGTTGATGACACGGTTGAGCTCGACGATGCACCCGCAAAGGCTAGCGCTGCTAGCAAAAGCGCAAAATCAAAAGGTAAAAAGGGCAAAAAGGATAAGAAGCCCAAGATTCCTAACTTCGAGAAGTTCCGGCTCAAACTATTTTTGGCAATCGGAGGCGTGATCGTCCTGTTGCTTGCCTTTTATGCTGCGGTATTCGTTGCGCCGAGAGCGACGATTGTCATTAAAACCGATACTTCCACTGCCACAACAGATGTGCAGTTTACTACAAGCCCCTCTAAAGTGAGCTTCGACGAAGCTACCATGACTGTTCCGTCCGAGAATGCAACCAAGAAGGTAGAAGAATCACAAACAGCGCCAGCAACTGGTCAGAAAGATGTGGGCACCAAGGCAACTGGAAGTTTGACTATCAAGAATTGTAGCAGTGAGCCAGTAACTATACCCTCAGGAACGGCCGTTAGCAGCAATAATCTTACGTTTATCACCAATACCTCGATTAGCTTGGATTCGGGAAACTTTACCCCGCCTCCTGGCAGTACCTGTAAGGACACGGGGAGCCACGTGGGTACAGTCGGCGTAACGGCTCAAAACAACGGTGATCAGTATAATCTCGCTTCAGGTTCGACGTATAGTGTAGCCGGATTTGGATCGTCTGTTACAGGTGTTGGCTCCGCAATGACTGGTGGCTCAAGCAAAATTGCCAAAGTCGTTAGCCAGCAAGACATAGATGCTGCAACCAAAAAGCTAAACGTCAACGATGACACCATCAAATCTGAACTACAAAAAGAGCTTGAGAGCCAGGGGTACTATGCCCTGACTGGCACATTTGCGAAGAAGGACGAAAGCACTACAGTTACACCTGGACTCGACCAAGAAGCGACTGAGGTTAAAGTAAGCTACACAGCAACCTATACCATGGTCGGAGTTAATGAAGATGATCTCGAGAAACTGATCGATCTGAGTGTTACCGATGAACTAGACGATGGCAAACTAGAAGTACAAGATTACGGTCTACAGCAGGCAACGGTAACTGTTAAGTCAACCAACCCTAACGGTGACATGGTCATTAACCTTGAGACAACCGTAACGATTGGACCAAATATTGACGAAGATAAACTCAAGGCTGATATTGCAGGCAAGAAACGCGGACAAACCGAAAACATTGTTAAGGTTCTGCCAGGGGTCAAAGACGTCGAAGTTGACTATAGCCCATTCTGGGTTTCACGCACACCAAAGCAGCCCGCTAAAATAACGATTAAGTTCGAAAAGGCTAACTAGTGTCTATTACAGCAATGGCCCTTGATGTGGGTGAACGACGCATAGGTGTTGCAGTGGCAAATATCGAGGTTGGCCTGTCACGACCACTACTTACGCTGCAGAATGACATCAACCTGTTTGCAACCATAAATAAACTGATTAGGGAAAGACAGGTTGCTATACTGGTTGTAGGCTTGCCACGTAATTTGTCAGGAGATGATACGAGCCAAACACAGTACACGCGGGATTTTATCGAGAAGCTAAAGCAGCACGTAGATGTGCCTGTGTATAGCATTGACGAGGCAGGGACTTCGGCAAAAGCCAAAGACGAGCTCGCCCAGAAAGGCAAGGACTACGTAAAGAGTGATATTGACGCCCTGGCTGCAACCTATATACTAGAAGACTTCCTAGCCTCAGAGGCTAGTACAATAACAAAGGTTAAACAGACGTATGCTGACAAGAAAACGTAAGTGGCTCATAGGCATTGGCATTACTGTGGCAGTTTGTCTGGTGTTGCTACTAGGCGGTGTACTCTGGGTTCGCCACGCGTATTACCAGGCACTACAACCAGTTAGTACTTCTCAAAATATTACTCTTGTAACTGTGCCGATTGGCTCCTCACCGAGTGAAATTGCAAGTATGCTCAAAGAGAAGGGTTTGATCAAGGAAACCTGGGCATTTGAGTGGTACATACGGAGTAACGGACTTCGAGATCAGCTAAAAGCAGGTACCTATGCCTTGCGACCAAGCCAGGGGATAGAAGAAATCGCACAGATACTCGCACAGGGTGAGGTGGCAACAGAATTGGTAACAATATTACCTGGGCAACGCCTGGATCAGATAGAAGCTTCACTGATCAACAGTGGATTTAGCCCAGAAGAAGTCCAGGCAGCACTGGATCCAAGTCTATATGCTGGCCATCCGGCGCTAGTGGACAAACCTGCGAGCGCAAGCCTCGAGGGCTACCTATTCCCAGAATCGTTCCAAAAAACTGCCGAGACCACACCAGAGGATATTATTCGAGCTTCGCTTGACGAGATGCAGAAACGACTAACAC
>JAGQNJ010000025.1:0-7158 GCA_020428115.1 Candidatus Saccharimonadota bacterium | reverse complement strand
GATTGCCAAGCGTGGGCTGAGCGTACACGAGGGCATTACACTTGCATCGATGGTTGAACAAGAAGCAAGCAATCCGGCCGACAGGGCAACAGTTGCGCAGGTGTTCCTACTGCGCCTTATAAATGGGATACGTCTTGAGTCAGATGTGACAGCATTTTACGGCTCAATCATCAACGGTCAGAAGCCCTCAGTGCTCTATGATTCGCCGTACAACACCTATCTGCACGATGGCTTGCCAATTGGCCCAATTAGTAATATTAGCGAAAGTTCACTGCTATCGGTCACAAATCCGTCGGCGACAGACTATCTCTATTTTGTAGCCGGTGATGATGGCAAAACCTACTTTTCGCATACGCTACAGGAGCATGAAGCTCTTACTGCCGAACACTGTAAAACACTGTGTCAGTAGTTTGTTGGCAGTATGTATTAACAGGGGTCAGAATTTGCACGGAATCTTGCAAACTGCTTGTGTGCGTGCTATACTAGCAGGTGCAATTTCGATCTGTTTTACAGAGGTAGACAGGGGTAAATTGCTCTCAAGCCTTTCGTTAATAAGTATCAAGAAGGTCGATTTCTTGAAATAAGTAATGTAATACAGGCTAGAGATAGGGCACAGTAGTGCCCCGGAGAATGGTATTCGTACCACAACTACACTGAACAAGGAAATTAGTAACCGACTCGAAGACCTGCAAACAGATCTTCGGCGTCAGAAGTGGTATCGTCGCTTATTTGCCAAAAAGTACCGAAAGCGAGTGATACGATACAGTCTGCTTGCAACCAATGTTGTATTGTTGGTGCTTGTGGTGGCTTTTGTTGCCCAAAAACCAGATACAACCACCTCAATTACGCCGAGCTTGCTAACGACAAAGGCTTCTGAAGATGCGGTTGTTGATCCACTTGATGAGCTGTCTTCTGCTGATATCGCGGTGAACGTTGCTCGAGCAGCACGACTGGAGGAAGCTACCTCTGTTGTTAACAAGGCTGATACGGTTAATGCACAACTGTCGGTGACTCCTTCTGATGAAGTGATCGCAACCAAGCCGCAAATTGTAGCTACTGGTCTGAAGTCTCGTAAGGATATTCAAACCTATGTGGTACAAGAGGGCGACAGTGTTACGAGTATTGCCGAGAAATTTGGTATCACATCGGATACAGTACGCTGGTCAAACGATTTGACGGGTGATAGTGTCACACCTGGTAAGGAACTCGTTATATCGCCAATTAACGGTGTTGTCTATGAGGTGGGTCAGACCGATACGATCGATAGTATTATCGCCAAGTACGGTGGTAATAAGGAGCAGATTATTGTCTTTAACGACATCGAGGTCGGTGGATTGCCAGTCGGTGAGTACATTGTGATTCCTGATGGTAAGCCACAGGCTCGAGCAACGACTAGCAGTGCTGCCGGTATAGCTTCCTCGGCTAACTTTGCATGGGGCGGATATTCACCTGTGTACGGTGGTAACGGCTATGATTACGGATACTGTACGTGGTGGGCTGCTGTCCGCCGTGCTCAGATTGGTCGCCCAATTCCAAGTAACCTTGGTAACGCAAGTACCTGGAAGGTGCTTGCACAGCGATCAGGTCTTGGTGTGGGTAACACGCCTGCGGCCGGTGCAGTTATTTGGACACCACCACGCGATTATTACGGTCACGTTGGTTTTGTGGAGTCAGTTAATCCTGACGGTAGTGTCAACATATCAGAGATGAACACTGTCGGTTGGGGCGTGGTGAGCTACAAGACACTCAGTCCTGAACAGGCTGCTGGCTATTCATATATCTACTAAACGCGAAGGATATCCTAGATTCTGAACCCCAGATTCTATATTCTAGAAGTATGTTTGTTGACAAAGTGACGGTAAAAATCGAGGCAGGCAACGGCGGCAACGGCGTCGTAAGTTTTAGGCACGAAAAATATGTTGATAAAGGCGGTCCAGATGGCGGCGATGGCGGCAACGGTGGTGATGTCGTAGCTATCGCTTCAGAAAACCAGGATACGCTAGCACAGTTCCGGTTCCAAAAACTTCTGAGCGCTGGTAACGGTTCACCCGGTGCGAAGCGCAAAAAGCACGGCAAAAACGGCAAGGATCTAGAGGTACTGGTCCCTGTTGGCACAGTTTTTGCCACCAGCGACGGCACTGTTATCGCTGATCTTAATCAGCCGGGGACACGAGCAGTTATTGCTATGGGGGGTAAGGGCGGTTTTGGTAACGCCCATTTTGCAAGCTCTAAACGCCAGGCTCCGCGCATAGCCGAAAAGGGTGAAAAGGGTGAACACATCGAATGTATCATGGAGCTGAAAATGATTGCGGATGTCGGGTTGGTGGGGCTCCCGAATGCCGGCAAGTCAACACTCCTTGCTACCATTAGCAATGCCCACCCCGAGATTGCAAATTATCCGTTCACTACGCGTAAACCAAATCTCGGTGTTGTACCAATTGGTAAAGATACCTCACTGTTATTTGCAGATATACCTGGTCTTATCGAGGGAGCGAGCAAAGGAAAAGGCCTAGGGGACGAGTTCTTGCGACACATCGAGCGGACGAATGTATTGATTCACTTGGTAGATGCGTATAGTGACGATGTGGCTGCGACGTATAAAACAGTCCAACAGGAGCTCAAGCAGTATGTGGTTGATTTGAGCAAGAAGCCGCAGATTATTGCGCTTAGTAAGATCGATGGTCTTGATGACGAGTTTGTTGAGGATAAGCTCGCGCAGCTTAGAGCCGTCATACCAAAAAAATCACCCCTTGTTGCAATTTCCTCTAAGAGTAAACAGGGTATCAGTGAGCTTATAAACGTTGTCCAGTCCACGATCAAGGCACAGCGCAATGCAATGGCAAAAACTACTAAGGATACTTTACCAGTGCTAACTTTCCAGCCTAAAGAAGACGACTGGCACGTTACCAAGAGTGGTAAGGTATTTGTGCTGAGTGGCAAAAAAATCGAGCGATTTGCTATGCGGACGGACTTTGACAATCCGCATGGTGTAGAGCGACTACGCGATATTCTTGCAAAGATGGGGATTATGCGCGAGTTGGAGCGACAGGGAATTACACCTGGCCAAACAATACAAATCGGCACACACAAGGTCGAGTACTAATGGCCCAGACCTTTTTCTTCTATGATCTGGAGACAAGTGGATTTAGTCCGCGAGCAGATCGTATCATGCAGTTTGGTGGCATACGAACAACTACAGACTTGCGCCCAGTTGGTGAACCGGTTAACATACTGATTGCCCTCGCCCCCGATGTTGTACCAAGCCCAGACGCTGTGCTAGTCACCGGCATCACGCCCCAGAAGACCTTACAAGACGGCATAACAGAAGCCGAGTTTGTTCGTATATTTACAGAGCAAATCGCCACTCCTGATACCATTTTTGTGGGTTTTAATTCACTGCGATTTGATGATGAGTTTATGCGGTTTTTGCTGTACCGAAACTATGTTGATGCCTACGAGTGGCAGTGGAAAAACGGCTGTTCACGCTGGGACCTGCTTGATGTCGTGCGTATGACACGTGCACTACGTCCAGAGGGGATCAAGTGGCCGGTTGATGTCGAGGGCAAGCCTGGGAACAGGCTCGAAATGCTAACTTCTATTAATGGGCTTGACCATGATAATGCGCATGACGCGCTTAGTGACGTTAGGGCCACGATTGCGCTTGCACAACTTTTGCACCGCAAGCAACCTAAGCTATTTGAGTATTTGCTCAAAATGCGAGACAAAAAGCAGGTTGCTGCATTCCTGGCAGAGGAAAGTACATTTGTATACACAAGTGGCAAGTATCCTGCTGAGTATGAGAAAACGACTATCGGATACAAGCTTGCTGATCACCCCAACAAACAAGGGGCGTTAGTCTATGATCTGCGACACGACCCCACACCGTTTCTTGCACTGCCACCCGAAAAAATTGCTGCTGCGTGGCAATGGAACCCCGATCCACGAGCACCCCGTTTACCAGTTAAGACACTTCGTTATAATCGTTGTCCGGCTATTGCACCAATGGGCGTGCTTGATGCCAAGAGTAAAGAACGATTACAACTTGATATGAAACAAATCGATGCTCACAAACAGACACTACAATCTAAACAACAAGAGTTTGTTGATACACTCCAAGCTGCACTGAAGATTCTTGATAAACAGCAACAAACTAGGCTTATGGAAGATGCAGCATCAGCTGATCAACAGCTGTACGAGGAATTTATTGATGATCAGGATAGGCAAACCATGCGCAAGCTGCAAACAGCAAAGCCCGAGGCACTATCAGGGTACAAGGACACTTTTCGTGATAGCCGACTCAAAGCCATGCTCCCCCTATACATTGCCCGCAACTTTCCGAGCACCCTGTCTGATGACGAGCGCAATATTTGGCAACAACACACACAGCACAAGCTTGCTCAAACCTTACCGAGTTATTTTGAGCGAATCGATGCGCTTACAAATCAAGCTAATACGAGCAACCAGGATAAGTTTTTACTTGAGGAACTTCGTCTGTACGGAGAAAGTTTACTACCCTAATTACTTTGAAGGCTGCTTTTTGTTTGTGGTTGGGTGGCGTCGAATACGCAGATCCAGCCAAAACAAGCCTATGAGTACACTTGCTGTAAACCAGGCGAAGGTAATTTGAAAACTAGTTCCTGGGATTTGCCCCAGGACGATAAATTCTAGCATTATGTCCCCTGACCAGAGTTAGATTTACTACATCTTACTCCTATAATTGCTATAAAGTCAATATGTTTATATAAAAGCTTATGGCTTTTTACGATTGATGCGCTGCAATAGTCGCTTGAGTCGTTTACGATTACCTAGGAACAAACCGCCACTAAACAACAATAACAGTCCGGCAGCGGCTCGGGCAGTGTTGTGTGAATACTCAAGTAGTAACCACGCTGCTCCGATTGCCAGGATGACAGTAGCAATGTCGTAAGCAATGACCAGTATTGGATGGTCGGTAAACACAGTGTCGACAATCTTCATACCTTTGGTTTTTATGTACATGAGTAGTCGCTTGGCCCAGCTATGGTTGATAGCCAGAAGGCTTAAGCCGAGTAAAAACAGAGGTATACCACCGATTCCGGGCAACCATCCAAAGAATATAGCCAGCAACATAAGACCAACACCTGCAATGTCAGTAACAACTATCTTAAGACGGTTCAAAGAGGCCTCCCTGATGCATAGCTGCCTAGTATGGTGACATCAAAACCAAGATCATCGAGTGCATCGAGGGCTTGCTGAAAATGCGGAGAAGTACTAGCGGCTAGTAGATCAACGTAGAACAGATAATGCCATGCTTTACCAATGAGCGGGCGAGACTGAAGCATGGTCAGGTTGATGTCGTGCCTTGCAAATGCCCCGAGTGCAGCATGGAGCGAGCCGGGCTTGGTGTCTGCTGTGGTAGTCAATACGAGGGATGTTTTGTTGGCATCTTTTGGAGTTTTGTCTGATGTAGATATGATGACGAAACGTGTGTAGTTTTCGTGATGCGTCTCGATACCACTCTCGATGATCTGCATGCCGTGCAGCTCTGCTGCTTGACGACTGGCAATTGCGGCCTTGTGCGGATCGCCCCACTTTTTGATCATTGCAACACTTGCTGCTGTATCGTGCTCTTCAAAACGCTGTGCTTTTGGCAGGCTTTTATCTAAAAAGTCTTCACATTCACTCAGTGCAAAAACTTGCGAATGTACTTCATGAATCTGTTCAAGACGGGCGTCTGGAAGCCCAATCAAACATAGCTCTACTCGCAGGTAGGTTTCGCCGACGATTCGACAGTTGCTATGAAGTAGCAGATCATATACAGGATTGATTGACCCATACAGTGAATTTTCGATTGCGACCACACCATGGGTCGCAACAGCATCGGTAACGCTGGTGAAAACTTCTTGGAAGGTGTCGCACGGTAGGATATCAATTGTTGGACCAAAAAAGCTGCGTGCAGCCTGGTCGTGAAATGATGCTCGTTGGCCTTGAATTGCTACGCTCATGACTGGGCATTGTAGCAGTTAACAGTGTACAAATCGAGTAAAATACACAACTTTGGTGACATGCAAGCACGAAAGTTCTATAGTAGGGCTTAGTAGTGATTAAGCATTAGGACAACTATATGCCTGGTAGAAGCAGAAAAAAACGTAGAGTTTACGGGCCTGCCGATAGAGAGGCGCGTAACAATAATAAGGTTATAAAGGCCTTTCGCGTCATGGATCCTGAAAGTTCAATGGAGATTGCAGCTGTAACTAGGGGCTTAGATTGGGATGAAGACAGGCTTGAATACGAAAAGATTCCAAAGGTGCACCAGGCATTTATACTTGATCCACGTATAGTCAACGCACATTTCAAACGTGGCTTTGAGGCTCATGCTAGCTTTGAGCGTGCTCGCCGAGCGGCGCACAGACAAGTTGATGAAAGCGAAGACTGGATACAGGACGCAGAGATCGGTGATGTGTATGTAAGGAACAGAAGGCATGTACTGGCCCCAATTATTAGCCCAACCATGACCGAAGAAACTAAGGATATGAAGGACGCGCTTGGTGATGAGGGTATACGTGGACTGCGTGGCTCGCATGCACGTCGGGTGGGTGGTTTGACGATATATATTGCTCAACTCAAGCCACACGTATTGCCCAACGCAGAGGTTGAGGCCTCTTACGTTAACGCGCTGGACACTGCATTCGCGGTACATGCAATATCGAGTGTCACATTTGGACCATTACAGGTCGTCGATAGGTAGGCCGTACTAGAAGTTTTTGCGGATTTCCTGTATAATCTATTAACTTTATGAGTCCTGTAGTGAGCCTCCAAGTTGCTTTGCAAAACAATCCTAGGCCTTTAATGCAGTGCTTGAAGTAAAGATTCGTGTAAGGAGTGAACGTAGAAAATGAAATTTCTTGGAGATCTACTACGGGATGAGTGAGTTTATAGAAGTAAAAGGTGCTAGAGAACATAACCTCAAAGACGTGCAGGTGCGTATTCCTCGTGGCAAGTTAGTCGTGATCACGGGGCTCAGTGGATCAGGGAAGTCTAGCCTGGCCTTTGATACGATTTACGCTGAAGGCCAACGACGCTACGTGGAAAGCCTAAGCTCATATGCTCGTCAGTTCCTTGGGCTAATGGAAAAGCCCGATGTTGATCAGATAGACGGGCTGTCACCCGCCATTAGCA
>JAGQNJ010000024.1 GCA_020428115.1 Candidatus Saccharimonadota bacterium | reverse complement strand
GCAAGAAGGTTTCGTGGTCGCCGGTCTTATTGGTGTCAATGGGTGCAAAGATTTCTGAAGGTTTACTGCCGGGGATTTCCTCGAGTTTTGTGCGAGAACTTTCATTCGGGTTGAAGGCGAAGCGAATCATTTGTGGAAAGCCGTAATATGGATTGTCCCACTCGTTTTTATCGAGGTTGTTGGCACCCCAGGCCAGCTTGGATTCATAGATATCGCTGAACTGAACAAAGGCAATAATATCTTCTTTAGCAAATTCGCTTCCCATAAGGATGCGATACGGTGTGCCTGAAAGGTGTAGCTTAATCTTGGCGTTGATTGCTTGCAGGCCCTTGATTTTACCCAGCTCGTCGATACCGTCAGTATCTTTGAGGGACTCTTCGTCCTCTTCGTTTAGCTCGACGCCAGCTAGAATCTTACCAAGTACTTGCGCACGAGCACCAAAGTGAGTTTCATCGATAATTAGTAGATCTGGCTTAGCCCTTTGTAGTATCTCGTGGCGCTTCTTTACTTCTGTGGCCGATCCGGCAAGATCTTGCAGCGTCAGAAATAGCACAATGTTGGTGCAGATTTCCGTTTTACCATCGCCAGTATAGAACTCTTTGCCGTAGACTTCGCGAAAGTTCATACCAGGTGTTAGGTCGGTGCTCTCCATAAAGCGATAGCCGCTGAAGTCTTTGTGACTCTCAACTGTTTGCTTCCACTCAGACTTAACATCGGCCTTAGCAGAAACAACAAGGGTGAGTTTTGAATCGATTTCTTTTGCACACCACATTGAAGTGATTGACTTGCCAAAACGCATTACAGCATACATTAAAAGGTTTGTCCGGCCATGTGTAACGGCAGTCGTGAAGTTATTGATCACTACTTGCTGGTTTTCACGTGGGGCAAAGTCGCTTTCACGGGCATAGTGTTGCTCTATTTTGTCCTTAAGACTGTCGTAGTAGGCATATTTGCCAGGTGTACCGTAACTGTCGATAACATCATCAACAGCAGCCGCTACGCTGTCACCGTTAATGCCTTCAAAAAATTCATTTGAATATATATTATGGTCTCTGTCGATACTAACGCGGGCTGTTCCGTGAGCTTCAAGATATTTGTGCACCGAGTGATCCCGAAAGAATACGTTTTCATTCACTAGTGCCTTGTGACGCGAAACTTCCGTTAGGTCTTTGTAGTGCCGACGCCACTCCTCTAGGCGTTCTTCGACTGGACGATACGAATCACCCACCTTAAGAAGATTCGGCAGGGTATTTGTTTGAAAAGAATATATATGCGGCTCTACGCGCCCAGTTACAACTTCTTTAATTACAGAATCATCAATAACCGGCATCTATGCCTCTTCTCTCCGCATGACCTCATCCATAGTCTTGTTATCTTTATTCTTCCAGCCGGTCCAGGCATTTATACTTCTCCCTGAAACAAGTCCTCCGGCATGATTTGGGCTGCGAGTCGGTATGTTATTGGTGATCTCAAAAGAGTCACCTAGATCTTTACCATTACTGCTAAGCAGTTCTTCTCTCTCAACGAGTGATTTTGGGAATGCTTTTGCCCAACTTGGAGCGTATGACTTGTCAATGATTGAACCAGTGAGAATAACGAATTTGTCACCTCTAAACTCAGCTTTAGCATTGCTTTTCTTAGCGGACAGATACCAGATTGATTCTTCATTTTCTTTTTCTGAAGCAAAGATACTAAAGCCAAGGGACTCTGCGATCATGGCTGTATCCTCGAGGATTTTTTCTAGTGTGTGTACCTTGAATTCGTGTACGTTATTTCTTGCCGGCACAGTACGGTTTAGGACTTTCATAGCTGCTGTAGCCTGTGCCTTCTCAACAGCTAGAGATTCCAAGTATTTTACGTCACTCTTCTCTAAGCTGTTTGTGTTAGAAACAATCGCAATCGCAAGATCCCAGAATTCTTTGGACTGATCGTGATTCTTGACACGATGATAAAAGTTTTCGCTTTCGCCGATGTAGAGTTGGTTGTCTGTTGAGTTTACGAGCAAGTAGAGTGACGGCTGGTTAATTTCAGTTCGTTTTTTGATGTCATTCAGCTTTATTCGAGGCACAACAAAAGCCTTAATTGGACTTTCTGACAATTCGATAACTTTAATGCCCTCTAGTGAGCCATCGGGAAGATAGGTTTGTATCAGTCGTGGGTTACCCATATTACTCAATATTATACCTTAAAAACAGAGGTGATTAAACCCGTACTTCAATAGCAGTATCCATTATGCTAAACGTTCAGGTTAGCGGATGAAGACCCACCAGTAGCTGAGGACGTAGAATCCGCTGACAAAAAAGACGCCTAGGAACATCCACTTTTTGTAGGTTTGTCTGTCGAGACCAAGCAAATACACGGCAGCAGTCGAGATAAGTACCCCGGGGAAGATTGGGCAGACCAGAGCAAAAAGCCTGAGCCCGTGCTTGTCGATGATGATCTGCGCCTTTTTGACCTTTTTGTTGTCTGATTGGTCCTGTGCAAATACGGTCACGACCTTTTTGCCCAGACGTCGTTTGCTGATTTTGTCCTCGAACTTTTTATCGGTGATGCGGTTGCCGATGTATATGACGACAGCAGCTGAGATAAGCGAGCCCAGGGCATTGCCAACCCATACCACAACAGGGTTACTGTTTATCTGAAAGCTAAGCGGAATTGATGCGCCACCGATGGTAATACAAAGTACCGCGATAGCGATAATATTAGCGAACATGATGCTTAGTCTACCAGACGGCGCCACTGCCGCATATAGGATGGGTTATACCGATGACATGGATTCGTCGAAGACTCGCTGTTGATAAGCGGCAACGTACATTTGTATAGCGTTGGCAGTGCCGTGCAGGATACCAGATGCCGTAGGGCAACAATCTGGGTCGACATGAGTGCCACGAAGCTGAGTATACATGCTGAGTGTTTCCTCGAACCGCACACTCAAAAAGCAATAGTCACCAGCACAGATCTGGGCGAGCTCTTTGCTTGAATCGAGGGCGAGTTCGGCAAGGTCATCGACATGGCTCGCACTACCACGGCGTATGTTTTTGAGGTATCGCACGGTTGCGGGTGATATATCTGGGACAATGCCGAGCTCTGCATTATGTGCCAGAGCTGTATGTATGTCGCGGTAGGGTGAGCGTTCCAGCCGAGCCCACGCCACGCACCCAACGAAAAACCGATAGCCTTCCTCGACTCCCTCGACAAAATCCTCAATTTCGTCGGCACTCAGTACATGATCGGCTTCGTACTGAGCATATTGCTGTACGTCATGTTCGATCAACTGCTGGATCGGCAAACAACGCTGCAGAGCTGCATCACCCCAGGCTACAACAGTGTTTTGGCCTCGATCCATGTCTAGGTCCAGGGTTAGTTTGAGCGTCGTTGCCTCTGAATGGCTGAGCACGGGTATGCCAAAGTAATCAGGAGATAAGCCTCGTTCCATTCCACTAGTGTAGGATATTTGGCGATATTCGTCAGTTGCTTGTGCTTATTATCTTATTGCGTCGTTGATTTGCGGTTTAGGCGCCAAGTACTTGCAATAGGTGGTACAGCAAGTATGCAGGCCATACACAGGCCTTGAGCACGGCGAGTATTACGTTCCAAAACCCATCAACTTGCCCAACAAAATACACCACGGCACCAAGCCAGGCGACCACAAGCACATAGCCCATGCCTGATTCGTTGACTACTTTTACCTTTTGTACTTTTGCCATATGTTCCCCCTCCGTTTGTATGGTTGTAGTATACGCCTTTACCAGCGTGGATGTCACGAGCGTTTCGTATCAAGCCCCGTAGCTGCTATAATTGATCTAATGAAAGTCGGGTTGGTGTGCCCATATAACATATTTCGCGGTGGTGGCGTGCAAGAATGCGTCCTTGCTTTGCAGCGTGAGCTAACCAAGCGTGGCCACAGTGTATATATCATTACGCCCAAGCCCAAAACAATTCCTAAGCACAATTTGCAAAACCTCGAGCTCGTTGGCACAGCGACCGATGTAAAGTCACTATTTCATACCACTGCACAAGGTTCGATTAGCCTTAACCCCAAAGAACTGGATGCTATGCTGACCAAGCACAAGTTTGACCTGCTGCATTTTCATGAGCCATGGGTACCGCTGCTGAGCTGGCAAATACTGAGCAAAGCGTCATGCCCCAACGTCGCGACGTTCCACGCTAAACTACCCGAAACTGTGCTAAGTAACACGATCAAAACGGTGATTACACCCTACACGCGCTCTGTGCTCAAGTCGTTGGACGTGCTCACTGCTGTGTCGCCGGCAGCAAGTGAGTATGTCGAGACGCTGACCGAGCAGAAGCCTGTCATTGTGCCAAACGGAATAGATATCGCGAAGTACGCTGGTACAACGCCCCAGGAACGTGATAAGAATATGATCCTGTATGTCGGCCGCCTGGAGAAGCGCAAGGGCGTTAAGTACCTACTGGCCGCCTTTGAGGAACTAGCTGCCAAGAACCCCGACGTTAAACTCTTGATTGCTGGTGAGGGCCCAGAGAGCGTCAAGCTCCGTGATTACGCCAAGGAACACAATATACCACGCGTAAGCTTCTTGGGGCATATCGACGAGCCAACCAAGCTCGAACTGCTTCGCAAAGCTGCGATATTTTGTTCACCCGCGCTATATGGAGAGAGTTTTGGCATTGTTTTGCTGGAGGCAATGGCCACAGGAGCGGTCGCTGTTGCTGGCAATAATTCTGGCTACCAGTCGGTGATGCATGGCCGTGGGTCGATATCGATTGTTAACCCACGCGACAAAGCCGAGTTTGTGCGACGACTGGAGCTTATGCTGCATGATCAATCTGTTCGTGACCTCTGGCAACAATGGGCGCACGACTACGTACAGCAGTATGACTACACCGTGGTTGCAACCAGTTACGAAAAGGTCTACCAGCAAGCCCTTAAGGCACACAACAAGCACTAGACTGCTGCTGCAAAACCGTATAGGCTGGTAGTATGGTTACGCTTAAAATTGGATTCGTTCTTGATGACACACTTGATAGCACCGACGGCGTTCAGCAGTACATATTGACACTTGGAGCCTGGCTCAAAGCCCAGGGGCACGACGTGCATTACCTGGTAGGGCGTACCAAGCGTACTGATATCGAAAACACACACAGCTTTGGCAAGAACGTTCGGGTACGGTTTAACCGCAATAGGTTGTCTATCCCCTTGCCTGCTAGCCCGCGCAAAATCTATAACTTTTTGGTCAAGGAACAGTTCGATGTACTCCATGTGCAGATGCCCTATAGCCCGATGCTGGCCGCACGTATCATATCGTTAGCGCCAATTACCACCGCTATTATTGGGACGTTTCATGTTGCACCGTTTTCTAAGTTTGAGAGCGCTGCCTCGAGATTGCTCGGTTTTTGGCTACTCCCCAATGCGCAAAAGTTTGACCAAGTGATTAGTGTTTCGCAGACTGCTGCGGATTTTGCCCGCAAGACGTTTAAGCTCAAGTCATCGATTGTCCCTAACCCTGTCGATGTCGATCTGTACCGCGTACCGCCGCATGTGCCCAAAAAGCCAATGATTTCCTTTGTCGGCCGCCTTGTTGCCCGTAAAGGCGCTATGCATCTTGTTCGTGCTCTGGCGCGTATGCGTGAAGAGTATCCGCATATGGATTTTGCAGCCCGAATATGTGGACAAGGCAAAGATTACAAGAAACTCCAGCGGCAGATCCGCAAGCACAACCTCCAGGATTATGTATGGTTAGAGGGTTATGTGTCCGAGGAACAAAAGCGCGAGTATCTGGCCTCATCGACCATTGCGGTGTTCCCTGCAACCGGTGGTGAGAGTTTTGGCATTGTACTGATTGAGGCCATGGCGGCTGGCGCTGGTGTGGTGCTCGGTGGTGACAACCCGGGCTATCGTAACGTGCTCGGCGGCGTCAAAGAGTGCCTGATCGACCCCACCGATCATCGAGCCTTTGCCAAAACCATGGCACAGATAATCACTGAGCCTGACCATGCTAAAGAGATCCATGCTGCCCAACAGGCTATAATTGAACAATACGACATCAAGACTGTCGGCCCGCAGATACTAGAGGCCTACAACCGCGCCGTTACAAAACGCCAACAGCTGCTCTAGCTGCTCGCAACGCGTACACGCGACCATATTTGGCCATGAGGCGTGTCATTGATTGCAATACCCTCTGCGAGTAAGGCTGCACGTAGCTCATCGGCCTTTGCAAAGTCTTTGTTATCTCGTGCTACTTCGCGCTCTTTGAGTAGGCCTTTTTGATCCTTGGTGATGTCAGGTTGCTTGAGCAGATCCAGGCCAAGAAGGTTATCGACAGAGCCAAGTGCATCCTCGAGCTGTGGTTTGGGTAGCCCTTGCTCGCTGGTGTAGTCTGCAAGGTCGTGTATGAGCGCCAGGCACTGTGCGATATTGAGGTCGCTGCCCACGGCCATGGCAACACCTTTGCCGAGCTCTGTTACTACGGTATCATTGGTTTCGCTTGGCTCTGGCAGTGATTGCCAACGCAACACTGCCCAGTTGCGTAGGTTGTCGAGGAGGTTTTGTGCTGACTCGAGTGATTCCCAGGTAAAGTTAACTGGTTTGCGGTAGTGAGATTGCAGCACCATCAGACGAAAGGCCAACGGATCAAAGCCTTTGGACACAATGTCATCGAGAGTGTAGAAATTCTGTAGGCTCTTGCTCATCTTTTTGCCGTCAACCAACAAGTGTTCATTATGAAAAAACAACTTAGCGTACATCGGATCATCAGTAACAGCGGTACTTTGGGCAATTTCGTTCTCGTGGTGCGGGAAAATCAGATCAACTCCACCAGTATGAATATCAAACGGCTGTCCGAGCTTCATGGTGCTCATAACTGAACATTCGATATGCCAGCCGGGTCGTCCGTCGAGCTGCTGATTGTCCAGCTCAAACTCCCAGGCGGGTTCGTGATCCTTCTGAAGCTTCCACAGCGCAAAATCATGCACAGAAGCTTTGTCGTATTCGTCGTTATTAATACGTGCCTTGCTGGTGTTATCGCTGTCGATGTGCGCGAGCTGGCCGTATGTCTTGCCGGATTCTTTGTATGCTGCAATCGAGAAGTACACGCCATCATCCGCAATGTATGCAAATCCTTGGTCGTAGAGCTGTGTAATGAGCTCTTGCATCTGTTCTATCGTATCGGTAGCTCGCACAAACGTGATAGCTTCGACGTCGTTCCCGATAAGTGCCATATCATCAAGAAACATCACCTCGTACTCACGGGTAAGTTTGGTTAGCGCCTCTTTGGGGTCGAGTGATGGTGATTGCTCGTGACTACGCTTGATAGTTTTGTCATCAACATCGGTAAAGTTCATAACGTGGTCTACTCGGTAGCCTGCTGCACTCAGAACACGCCGAAGCGTATCAGCGTAGATGAAGCTTGCAAGGTTGCCAATGTGAATATGATCATAAACCGTTGGCCCACAGCTATACATGCGCACATTATCGTCGCTTAGTGGCGCAAAGCTCTGCACTGTTTTGGTCAAAGTATTGTAGAATCTCACCGTATTATTCCTTGTCTAGGTTGTCGAGTAGTGTCGTAGCGTATTTGATACACTCTGCCTGAATGGACTCGAGCGATGTGCCATCGGTTTTTTTGAAGCCACTTGCGTAGGCATGGCCACCGCCGCCAAAATGTTCGGCAAGCTTATCACCGATTGCAAAGCCATTATTACAGCGAATCGCTGCAGTAACTCGTCCACCATCATATTGTTTGAACACAACTGCAACTGCAACACCCTCGGTCTGAAGAATATCTGGTTGAATCAGCGGTGCAGGATTGTACTGCGGGCTGTATTCAATGATCTCCTTCTGCGGAATGGCGAGATACGCGATGCGTCCGTCACTGGCAAACTGCGTGCGTGCAATCAGCTCGGCTTTGTAGCGGAATATAGCCTGGGTCATTTTGCCAAACTCGCGACGCTTTTCTTCGAGCAGTGGTCGGTCGACCCCAGCCTCAGTTAGTTCAGCCATTACACGATAGGTTTCTGCGGTTGCCAGGCTGTTGGTGAGGCCTTGTGAATCACTCAGAATTGCTGTCATGATGAATTCACCTGCAATATTGTCTACATCCCAGCCAGCTTGTCTGGCAAGTTTGTATAGCAGTTCGCCAGTCGATGACACGGCGGGATCATTGATGTACGCTGTCGCAAATTCAATTTTGTCTGATGCTTCGGTGGTTTGATGATGATCCAGTACGACGCATGGTTTGGCGCCAAGCCAGCCTAGCTTACCCTCTGTTCCAAGTTTTTCGAGTAGTTTAACGCTAGAAGTATCGACGATGATACTCATATCGAAGCTTGTTGGGAGTTCGTTGCTGACACGATCCCAGCCGCTTAGGTAACGCAGGTAGCTTGGCATATCAACTCCGCAGTACATGATTGGCTCTTTGCCAAGCTTGTGCAGTATCTGTTCTAGCGCAAGGCTACTAGCCAAGCTATCACCATCAGGATTGTCAGCCTGAATGATCAAAATCGTTTTGGCTTCGTCGACCAACTGTTTAATGGTCTGTATATCGTTCTGTTGCATTGGATACTATTGTAAGGTATCTGTTACAGATTGACTACTTCTCTCTTCTTTTCTAATCTTGGAAATATCTATCATACTTTCCTCGTTACTTTGGGCAGCCGAACCCAGGCTCATCACTTTTTGGCAGCAAAAAGTAACGAGGAACTAAATGGTTTGGCGGCCTTCGAGGGCGCGCGTGAGGGTTATTTGGTCGGCGTATTCTAGGTCGATGCCGATTGGCAGACCTCGTGCGAGCCTGGTGAGCTTAACATCACGGTCGCCGATTTCTTGTTGGATATAGAGCGCGGTGGATTCACCCTCAACACTCGCGTTGGTTGCGAGGATAACTTCCTTAACCTTGTCGTCGTCTATGCGCTGTATTAACTCTCGGATATGTAGTTGATCAGGGCCGATGTTATCAATCGGTGACACTAATCCGCCCAATACGTGATAGGTGCCTTTGTATTGGCCTGTTTTTTCTAGTGCAACAATATCAAATGGTTCGGCTACAACGGCGACTACTTGCTTGTCTCGACCTGGATCAGTGTATAGATCTGAATATTGTTTGCCCTTTTCGATGAGGGCGAACGTTTTGGGACATGAAGTTATATTGGCATGTAGGGCGCTCAGTGCCTCGCTGAGGTTGGTCGCCTTATCAGGATTGGCACGCAGTAGGTAGTAGGCATACCGCTCAGCTGTACGTGGCCCCACCCCAGGTAACGTACCAAACGCATCAATAAGATTCTGTAGGGCTTGGGGCAGTACTTTCATGTAGGGTCTAGAGTCCTAGGTCGCCAAGAGCACCCATCATAGGTTGCATCTTTTCGGCTGCAACTTTTTGGCTTTGCTGGATTGCGTCTTTGACAGCGTCTTCTATAAGGCGCTCGAGGTGGCCGATATCATCCAGATCCACTGCCTCAGGGTCGATATGTATCTTTTTGATCTTCTGCTCACCGGTAATCTCGACACGAACTGCACCATCACCCTTTTCAACCTCGATGATCATCTTTTGCAGTTCTTTTTGCAGTTTTTTGACCTTTAGTAACATTTTGGCTTGGTCAAACTTACTCATATCACGCTCCTTTTGTTTACTCCTGATAATTGTATCAAAAACTCCGCTATCTGACGACTCTACTGTGCATCTGTTGTGTTGGCGGGCAGTTGGTAGCTAAATGTTGCCTTTGTTATTGGGTCGCCGCTCCATGCCACAAAATAACGCCTCATATGGTACGCACCCGTGACACCGATCGCGATACACACGATGCCAATACCAAGGCTCCGTGCAATTGGGTTGCGTGGGAAAACCGTGAACCACTGTTGTAGGAGTAGCATAATACCAGCGGTGATAACGATATAGCTTAATGGTAGGAGTAGCGGTAACATGGTTACCCCATTGAGCATGATTAGTATCGCAGCAATGAATGTAAACACACTTAGTAGTCGTGTCCGTAGAAGCTTGATTTTGAACGAATACCAGTACACACCCAGTACCGCCATGGCTGCAGAGAAAATATCAAGAAGTGGTAAGCGGCCAAGGTTGAGGACGGGCTCCAGAGGTCCACGCGCCAAAACAAATACTGGCAGAACGAGCAGTCGTTTGATCCACTCTTGTGGCATGAACGCCTCTGGTGCACCAAGGAAGCCTAGAGCAATATGGTAATTTTGGATGCTGGCATATACAAGTGGCGCAAATAGTACCAGAAGGATCGGTACGACCACAAACAATACCCAGATGGGTAGCTTTTTGACGAATGCTTTTATCTGGGGTAGCTGCCAGATAAAGCAAGTACCCACAAACCAGATCATGCCTGGGATGTACAGGCTACCAACCGCTACGACAGAACTGATTAGGAATACGAGTTTACGGTGACGACTTTTGTATAGCCAATAGAATATAACAAACAACGAAATAATGCCCAGTGGATACAGGATGTAGGGTGCTGCTAGGCGTGAAGTCTGCAAAAACCAGCTTGAAGTCACAAACAAGGCAGCGCCAATGGTGGCAATGCGTTTGGTGTGCCATTGCCTCAGAACAATATAAAACAACACCGCCGCAATCAGGCCGTATACCGCCCCAACACTACGAAGAGCAAAAATGCTGGTGTACCCGAGTTGCTGCAAAACAAACAGCGGCAATTTGAATGGTAAAAACAGTGGGTTGGCGATGAGGTTACTAAACGTTGAACTGTCCTGCACAGTTTGTAGCTCGATTGCGCTTAACCCAGGCGTGTTTGTTCCGAGGTTATACCAGAGTAGTGCCACAAGAAGAGCGATGCCCAAAACAACGGTCAACATTGGTTGCCACTGCAGTACAAAAAAGCTCTTAACCTTACCCATTTAGATCCTAGTATACCACTTATTATTTATTTGTAGCGCTTGTGCTATTGTTGCGCTTCTGGTGGTGGCATTTCTTCGGCGAATGGGTCGACATGACGCTGCTTATCAAGCGAGCGGAAGCGTTGCTTTTCGCGGTCAAAGTACAGCTCGACGCCACCTGTTGGTCCGTTACGATGCTTTTTGATCAGAACATCGGTGAGATTTTTGCGATCAGTGTCTGGGCGATAGTATTCTTCGCGGTATAGGAATGCCACGACGTCGGCATCTTGCTCGATTGATCCTGATTCACGCAGGTCGGCTAGCTGTGGAATTTGGGGGCTACGGCTTTCGACGGAACGGCTCAGCTGACTGAGCGCAATCAGAGGTACGTTTAGCTCGCGAGCGATACTTTTGAGGCCGCGGGATATTTCGGAGATTTCTTGTACACGGTTTGCTTCGCTTCCAAAACGGCCCCCACCACTCATAAGCTGCAAGTAGTCGACCATGATAACGCCAAGTTTACGTTTGTGAGCCTCGCGGCGAGCCTTGGTCCGCAAATCGCTGACCGTGATGCCAGGTGTATCATCGATAAATATAGGCGCCTCACTTAATGCGCCCATGGCGGTGCCAATCTTTTCGAAATCACTATCTGTTAGATTGCCTGTGCGCAGTGACCAGGCATTAACGCCCGACTCCATAGCAAGCAGACGATCAACGAGCTGTTCCTTACTCATCTCGAGGCTAAAGAACAAAACTGCTTCGTTGGATTTGACGGCAATATTGTGTGCAAGATTGAGTGCCAGCGCAGTCTTACCCATTGATGGACGCGCCGCCAGGATAAATAGGTCCGATCGTTGCAAGCCAGCGAGTATTTTATCGAGGTCACGGAACCCCGTTGGAATGCCGCGAACCTTGCCTTTGTCTTTGTGAAGCTCGTCGAGTCGATCAAAACTTTCGCTCAGGATATCCTCAAGACTAATAACATCTTGTCCGACGTGTTCCTGGCTTACCTGAAACAGATGGCGCTCGGCTTCTTCGATGAGGTCTTTGAGGTCCTTGGACTCGTCATACCCAAGTCCCACGATATTCTGACTTGCTTTAATCAGTCGACGGCGTAGAGATTTCTGCGTGACAATCCCCGCGTATTGCTCGGCATGGGCTGCTGTTGGTACATAGTTGGTAAGCTCAGTAAGATACGCTGCCCCGCCAACAAGCTCTAGTGTACCGTTGGCTTTGAGCTTGTCTGCCAGCGTGAGCACGTCAACCGGGCTGTGACCCTCGTAAAGCTGGCTAATACCTTCAAAGATGTAGCGATGCTTT
>JAGQNJ010000023.1 GCA_020428115.1 Candidatus Saccharimonadota bacterium | reverse complement strand
TCACTTCAGCTTGCTACCTCAGTGGCGTGGTGCGGACCCCATAACCTTCGCAATACTAAGCGGTCAGCCGAAGACAGGTGTCAGCCTTATGTGTATTGATCCGACTCTCGATACTGGGAAAATCATTGTGCAACGTCAACTTAGTATTAAGCCAACTGATACGACCCCTGTTTTAACTGAGCGCCTAATAGAACTGAGCAATCAACTGCTCCTTGAGTATCTTCCAAAATATGCATCTGGGCTCATCAAGCCACGACAGCAACCCCACCCAGATAGAGCAACCTATTCACGTAAACTTACCAAACAAGATGGAATAATCGACTGGCAAAAGCCAGCTGAACAAATAGAGCGAGAAATCCGTGCTTTCACAGGCTGGCCGGGCAGCAGAACAGTCTTGTTTAATAGGGATGTTATTATCACCCAGGCACATGTAGTGCCCAGTACCCATGGTAAGCCCGGTGATATAGAGGTCATAAAGGACGTGGGTATATTATCAGTTAGCTGTTCCGCTGGAAGCCTGTGCATAGATAGGCTTAAGCCCGCTGGCAAGCGTGAGATGTCTGCCAAAGAGTTTATTGCTGGTTACTACTCTAATAGGTAGTTATACGCCTTGTGATGTGGCTGGAGGTTGCTGAGGAGGCATTTGCTGCTGCATGGCTTCTTGTGATGCTGCCACGATCTGTGGTGCCGCCTGTTTGATCTCTGTTTTAAGCTTTTCGAGCTCCTCGGCCACAACCTGCTTATAATTTGGGAAGTTCGTCTCTAGCCACCCTAAAGCTGCCTGCTCTTTTTGCTTCTTGGCCTCAGCGCTATCTGTCTGCAGTGGCATGAGTGCTTCAAATTCGTCAAGTTGCTGGTCGCTCATACCCTCTGCCAAGCGCATACCGACACGCATTTCGAGCGTCTCATAGATATGGGCAAGCATACGATTCTTTTCTTGTGGTGGTAATGCACCAAGCCCTAGCTCTCTTAGTAGATTGTCGTCTAGTTTAAACATACTGCTTTCTCATTAATGATCGTCACAGACATTATATCATCAGTGACACTGTTTGAGGAGGCTGCCTAACGCAACAGTAGATACACCAGGAGGCATGCTCCGATGACAGCACTAGTCACGAGGCCACTCACGACAGCAGTTTTGTACATGTCTGACGGAATATCTTTCTTTGAACGCACATCTGATAATTGCGAAGTATCAGCGGGCGTTGATGGTAAAACAATGTGTTGATCCTTAGGACTGCTTGCACCAAATGATATGCCGGAGGTGCGAGAATGATGTGTGCCCTGCTGATTGGGTTCATCTTTTGCTTCGTGTCGCCGTTCATAATAGCTCTCTAGCGGAATATCATGTTCTGCCGCGGCCTCAGCCTGTTCGAGCACCAGGCGCGCGTTAGGATCATCAACCTTAGCCTCTAATGGATTCTTGGTGGCGACTTCGGCCTTGCCCTGTGTTTGAGATGCCTCTTCGGTGTAGTGAGCTTTCTCGGGTCGGACCCCAGGAATGTTTTCAGCTTCAACCCTAGTGCTCGTTGGCGCAACTGTTTCCCGCACCACCACACGCTCTGCCGGAATATGAGGCTCCTGACCAGTTGCCGGTTCTGTATACTTGATCTGTTCTTGCTCCTGACGATATTGTTTAGCCTGCATGCTCTCTATTTGATCATGCATCTCACGCTGTTGTTTGTCGCTCTGTTGAAGTTTCTTTCGTAGCTCCTCTGCTCCCTTGCGTAGTTGCCTGTCTCTGTGACGACTCATCTGATCAACGATGATACCACTAATCAGAGCAGGACCAACTGCATTGATTTGTCGAGGAGCATGCGACTTTTCCTTTTCAGTCGTTTGACCCATCTGGTAATTTTGGTCAAGCTCAACTGCTGCTGTCGATATATCTTCCTCGGTCTCTCCTGCAGCTTGCTGACCGATATCTGGACTCGTTTCTTGCCAATCACGCAACACTGGCTGTTGCTGTTCCTCTGGTACTGCTTCAGATGTCTGGGGTTCAGTATTTGGTGCCGTAACCTGGTCTTCTAGCTGCTCTGGGGTAGGTGACTGTTCCAGTATCACTGATTCATCGAGAGTGGCAAATGCTGGTTCGGGTTCAGTACGTAGCACGTCAAATCCAAGAGGTACTATTGGTAGTAGATTTCGTTCATCAGGGTCTGTTTCCTCTGTAGCTTCAGCATCGCTTTCACCCTTGATATCCTGCCTACCAAAAAGCCTCCCCACAACCTGAGCTGCGAAATACCTACCTGCTATCTTGCGCCGCCGCTTTGGGGCATCCTCGGCTTCATCGTCATCATCCTCTTCTGGTTCACCAAAATGCTCATTCCACCACTCACTGATAGCATGTAAACCACGCTGCCAGACAGCCTCATCTTTTTTGTCATCTTCTGCTGGTGAGAAACCTTTGTTCTCCATGGTTTATGCCTCTTGGGTAGCACGCAAGCGCTGGATTAGAGCTTTCGTGCAACTGTCTCCCGAGTGAAAAGTTCTATGTGGTCCCCTTCTTCAAGCTCAATCTTGGACTCAGTTTTAAGCTGCAGGCCGCACATGTCACCCTCAACTGCCTCTTTGACTTCTTGTGGCCCCTTCTGAACGGTCATAACCTCTGCCTCACCAATAGTCTCTTTACCTCGTCGGATGCGTGCTAATGCTGGTGCGGTGAGTTTACCCTTGCTCACTTCTCCACCACATATAACTTCAGTTTTGGTCGTCTTGAAAACACCCTTTACGACGAGTCGTCCTAGTTCTGTTTCGACTATCTCTGGCGCAAGCAAGTTGCTCAACTCACCCTTAGCATCTTCAATCAGCTCATAAATAATGCTAAATAAACGTACCCTGACCTTGTCACGTCCTGCCTGGCGTTTAATAGTTGGTGGCATCTGAACATTAAACCCGTAAATGACGGCATTGCCGCTGTGGGCAAGGTGTAGATCAGTTTCATTAATATTCCCCACACCAGAACCAATAACTCGTATCGAAACCTCTTCATTCTCTAGAGTCTTCAGGCTATCGATCACTGACGTCACCGAACCTTTTACATCAGCCTTAATTATCACTGGTAATTCCTGGAGCTTAATATTGCGGTTAATCACCTGCATCAGCTGCCCACTGGTACTTATTCCTGAGGCGGTGGTCCTAGATTGTCCGCGTGCTCTATCAGCCACGGTTGTGCGTGCAAGCTTTTCGGTGGCAACCACACGGAATTCATCACCAAACTCTGGTAACTCCCTAAAACCAGATATAACTACTGGTGTTGATGGTCCGGCTTCTTGCAAAGCTTTGCTATTGGTTGACTCCAGAGTACGAACCTTACCGTATGTTGTACCTGCTACAACGTATTGACCTTGCCTAAGCACTCCTGCCTCTACAAGTGCAGTCACAATTGGCCCACGACCCTTTTCCATGTGCGCCTCAATAACTAGGCCTGCAGCTGGGACATCAATATCCGCCTTGAGCTCTTCGACATCTGCCACAAGAAGTACCATGTCCAAAAGTGCAGGCATACCTTCCTTGGTTTTTGCGGATACGGGTACGATGATTGTGTCACCGCCCCACTCTTCTGGCATGAGATCATTCTCAGATAGCTGCTGCTTAACCCTGTTCTGATCAGCTCCCTCTTTATCAATCTTGTTGATAGCCACAATAATCTTAACGTCGGCCTTTTTGGCAAAACGAATCGCCTCGAGCGTCTGAGGCTTAATGCCATCATCTGCAGCTACGACAATAATGACGAGATCGGTAAGTTGTGCACCATGCTCGCGCAGGGCAGCAAAAGCCTCATGACCAGGGGTATCTAAAAAGGTAATCTGGCGATCACCATGCGTTACCTGATATGCAGATATGTGCTGCGTAATACCGCCTGCTTCTCCTTTAGCGGTATCGGACTCTCTGATAGCATCCAGTAAGCTCGTTTTGCCATGATCGACATGACCCATCACAGCTACAACAGGTGGACGAACTTGACCATTTTTGCCTGCTTGCTTACGACTCGTACGATGCTTGGCAAGTGATGTATCGTCCTCCGAGGCATGCTCGAGCTTTACACCTAGCCCCAGCTCATCAACAATAATCTGAGCCGTATCAAAATCAATACGCTCATTGACTGTTGCCATGACCCCATTCTTCATGAGCTCAGCAATTAACTTAGTGACAGGTATCATAAGCTTCTCGGCAAGTGTGCCAACAGTCATGGTTTCGTCGATCTGAATTGTTGAGATTGTCTCATTCTGACTATCTGTCATACCTCTTGCCTCCTTTCTTATGATTTGCTCTACATAGCCATAAACCTATAGAACGTATATTAGCCTTTCAACGATAGCGCAATTTTGCGCCCCTCGAGGTCTATATCAATTACTTTGAATTTCTTCTTTTCGTTAAGCTGGAATATCTTCTCTGGGTCAACGCTGTCATCGTCACTCATTTCGGATACATGCACGAGTGCTTCAACGGCTGGTGATAGCTGTACGAATGCCCCAAATGGAGTAATCCGAGTGATCTTACCTTCTACGGTATCACCTTTCTTGAAGGCTTTAACCTCATGCAACCATGGATCCTCTTGCATTTGCTTGAGACTTAGCGACAAGCGGTCTTTATCGATTGCAATAATCTTGGCCTCAACGGTATCGCCGACCTTAACATATTTATTTGGATCTTCGACTCGCTCCCATGATATCTCAGAAATATGGATCAAGCCCTCGATGCCATCTACGTTTACAAAAGCACCAAAATCAATAACTCCTGTAATGATGCCCTTCACGACGTCTCCTACCTTAAGCTTAGCAAATCGATCCTGCAGATCATCTTTGACGGCTTCTTTTTCAGATACGATGAGCTTGTTCTCTTTCTTGTTTACATCCAGTACTCGAACTCGAATGCTTTTTGTCGTAAGCGCATTGAGCTTCTGGAGTATCTCGTCTTTATCTGCGCCAGAGACACGGGGGTAGTGCCCAGCTGCCAGCTGAGAGACTGGCAAAAAGCCTCGGATGCCTTCTACCTCAACAAGCAAACCACCACGATTTGCATCGTAAGGTGTAATCTCGATGATTTCCTGTTCATCGAAGATACGTTGCAGTTCATCCCAGCCTCGGTCTTTAGCTGCACGGCGCATACTAAGAAGTGCGTAGCCCTCGTCGAGCTCCGGCTCGACAACACTCACGGTTACTTTATCACCTGGTTTTAGGTCTTTTGCACCTGTTATCTCACGACGAGACACAACACCGAGACCATGCGCGCCTAGATCAACCCAGACTTCACTCTTCTTTACCTCAGTAACTGCGCCCTCAATTACATCACCAGCTCGGAGTGAGGTGATTTCTGAAGCTGCAAGCAGCTCATCCATTGTTATAGTTGTTTTTGACATGAAAATACATGCCTCCTTATCAATACTGCGGTAGCCCGTGGGCCATAACTCCGTTCAGTCTTAGGTTGCATTATATCTGTTTTTTAAGCTTAAGTAAACCCTGTAGTGAGCCCCCTGACCTCTTAAGGCAGGAGGCCGCGACAGCCAAGGGCTGGGTGTCAACTTGAAAAGATCTTCTAGGGGGTAAAGAGGCCAGCCTATGCTACACTATGGACATACGAAAGTGAGGGGCGTTAGGTGTATTTGGCAATAGATATCGGTGGTTCCAAGACACTTCTTGGAGTATTTACAGATAAGGGCAACCTCAAAGAGAGCCTGCGATTTGCAACACCGAAGCAGTATGACGATTTTCTTGCCTCCCTACTGCGCAATCTTCGCCTCTTAAAAACTGATGACTTTAAAGCTGTTTGCTTGGCCGCACCTGGTAGGATTGACTACGAGAACGGCGTTGGAATTAGATTTGGAAATCTTGACTGGGAAAATGTTCCGTTAAAAAAAGATGTAGAGAACTTGACACACTCACCTACAATAGTCGAAAATGATGCTCGATTGGCTGGTCTAAGCGAAGCAAAAAATATCATGAAAAAGTACAAAAAGGTACTTTATATAACGATTAGTACAGGAATTGGTTATTCACTTATCGTAAATGGTGTCATAAATCAATCAATTGGTACTAGTGGTGGTCGTGGCATGGTTTTCGAACGCAATGGACGGTCTATGCCATGGGAGGAATTCGCTTCGGGCAAGGCTATCACAAAGCAATACGGTCTGCGAGCAAGCGACATAGATGACCCTACCATATGGAAGGCGATCGTAAGAAACTTTGCAGTTGGAATTACAGAATTAATTGCAACTCTTCAGCCGGAGGTAGTTATTTTTGGGGGTGGCGTCGGTGCGCATTTCGACAAATTTGGATCTCTGCTCCAAACAGAGCTCAAACGCTTTGCAACCCCGATGACTCCAGTTCCACCACTACTAATGGCCAAGCGACCAGAAGAGGCCGTGATCTACGGATGTTTTGAGCTAGCCAAGGATGAATATGGACACGCTGCTTAAGAAGCTCGTACGTGATTTCCCTGACATTAACTTCGTTGCCGGCGATCAGTTCTACTGGTCACCCAAGCAAGGCGAAGTAGTATACGATAAGGCAGCCCTACTCAAACGAACTAGCCCCTGGTCGCTGCTTCATGAGCTGGGACATGCGATCTTACAGCATAGAGCATATACCTCTGATTTAGAGCTAATAGAGATGGAAAGCCAGGCGTGGGAACAAGCGCGCAAAACAGGCACTCGCTATGGCTTCGAGATTGATAACGAGCATATTCAAGATTGTATGGATACCTATCGCGACTGGTTACACCAGCGAAGTGCCTGTCCAACCTGTGATACCAGGAGTTTACAGCAAGACAGTAGTCACTATAGGTGCTTCAACTGTGGTGAGACCTGGTCTGTGTCAAGTTCGCGTTTTTGTCGCCCCTACCGCCGCAAAGTCCCCACAAAATAATCCGATTAACACATATTTAGTAAAAGCCGATTCAAAATTGTCGTGTTTGCTCAATCATCTACATGACGCCTTAATTTGCTTTGGCTTGGATGCAGTGCAATGAGGCCAGGAGGAGCAAGCGAGTCGTATAAGTAATACGGCAAGTGAGTGACAGATGTCAGCTGACACAGCAATGTGCCGAGAGCACTAAAAAAGCGGCGAGCTTTGCTCGACCGCTTGATTAGTGTGCCCAAAGTAAATTAGGCTACTTTTTTGGTGCGACGGCTAATGCGTCCGCCCTTAGCGCCAGCAACGCGTGCTAGCTCACGGTCGGCGTAAAAGCCACCTGTGCGGCCCTTTTTGCCACCCATGGCACCAATTTTGGCGTAGAAGTCTGCACCGTATTTTGCTCGATTTGTTGCAGCAGCCGCGCGGCCACCATCTTTTGTTCCAGCCATAAGATTATATCTCCCACTGGTTAAATTAATGTCTTCCACCCTGTTACCAGAGATAAAAAAGAGTCTTCTGCACTGCAGAAAACCCTCTCTTCCACCTCCGGAATTACGCTTATGATAACACTATGAAATGCTTATGTCAACCCTGTTACTGCTTTAGGGTATACTATACTCATGCCGAATAAGATGAATGATTATAAAAACATGGACGAATATATCAGTAATTTCAGCGATGATCATAAGGCCTACCTCGAGAAAGCTCGCCAGGTTATCAAAACGACCGTACCTGATGCTCAAGAGAAGATCAGCTACGGAATACCGACCTTTAGCTTAAACGGTAAGAATTTAGTGCATATCGCCGCGTATGAGGGCCACTACGCGTTTTATCCTGGTGCAGCGCCAGTTGCTGCGTTTGCGAGCGAACTCCAGCCCTACGAGACCTCCAAAGGCACCATTCGCTTCCCGATCAACAAGCCAGTCCCATACGATCTCATCAAAAAGATCACAGCGTACGCCGTAGAACATAACCAAAAGAAGCTAACGTCGCTACGTTTCTATATCCGGCCTCTGGACAACGCCGTAGGTATTATGGAATTTTTCAAAATAGGGGCGTTCATCAGGTACTGGATATCGTTTTGTTTTATCCATATCGTAGGCTTCTGCAAAATCAAAGGTTGCACATCTTCTCGGATCAAGTGCAATCCGGGCAATAACTCTAAGATTATGATTCAAAAATGTCCCGCCCAGGATTGTACGATGAACCTCCTCGATTGCTTCTTTGCCAAGCATGGCAGCCGTTGTTAGCTGATCATGCAGATGCATCAGCCGAGCATCACTTGCCCTCTTCTTATCCAGTAGCAACCAAGACAGTTCCACAGGCGAGACATTGCCGCCCTCTTTGGGTAAGGCCATGTCTAAGTAACTGCTCTCATTCGGAAGAAGAAGCTCAGACGAACATAGGTCTGGCACTTCTGTATCTGATTGAAAAATCTTCGACATCTGCAGCACTATATTCTCATAGTTCTAGATACGCAACCACAAGCAATATGTTTTACTCAGGCTTGGGTTTATAATCACAGAGCATGGCAAGTTTTGAGTTCGAGATAAAGGATAACTTAAGCCTTACTTACGGTGAGGCCGAAGGTTACTTTTCGGTTAAACCTGGTAGTGACCTCGTTGTGTCAGGAATTATGATGCTTATTAGGGATATTGAAGATTACGAAACACGACCCGCACGACAAAAGTGTATCCCGCTAATCCTAAATGAGTTCGCACAAGGAGTCGAGCTTGCCAAATACCTTACTCGATTGAAGAACCACATCCCCGGTTTTGTAACTTTTGGTGCAGAAGAGAATGCATACTCGGGCAATATAACAGCCCAAAGCCATCTGAGTATTGTATCCAGAGGACTAGCAGCAGAACAGCAATTTTTGGCCCCTTTTTGTAAGACTATGAACGATTCACCAATTTCCAGGTGGGAAGTACGATCACCACTCCTGGCTTTTGATCATCGCTACGGCAGTATTGTGGTAGAGAGAGATGTTTGCATAGTTAGTATCGATGAATCCATAGAACCACTCCCAAGTTTGTTGGACTAATATCACACCACTCAATAACAGGCACTATGGATTGAAGGTGACGGATTGATTGACTTCATCGAGAGTCAAGAGTCAGGAGCATACTACCTGACTATCTGGAGCAGTCTCTCCTCAAGAGGTACAGGCAGCCCTTCTAAACTCCTCTGCTTCTTTCGACAGGTCCACACTGGTGAGCATCGCTTCGAAAATGTCCGTTGGAATGCGTCTATATTCATCGATTGTATTGCCGGCCTTATACCGCTGCATCAAGCGATCCTCAAATTTATTCCGATTCACTACCGTAATCGTACGATGTGACTCCGCGTTTAGCACCGGCCTGTAGAACTTGGGCATTTGGATTGGCGAATAGTTAGCAAGCCGTACTGATACATTACGACCAGCTGGCCTAAACTCTGGTGCTGGCTGGGAATTTAGCCTATCAATAACTACTTCGTGCTCCCATCGACTCTCGTCGTGATAAAGAGTATTCGCCGTGACCACTAAGCCATATAAGACCGCGCAAGCGAGCTCTCGCTCGCCTTTTGGAAGGTGTATTGCCAAATGTCCAAGTGGCAGAGCAACCTCGACTTCATATGTGAATTGCTCAAGAAACTCTTGGTTAGTTGGGCAGTAATCTATCTCACTCATTGACATAACAATACAATTTATCTGTGATTATTACAACTCTAACCTCTGTAACACACCTCTAGTTGGCTCTCAACAATTCCCCCGTTATTTGGTTTGTTTTCGGGCACGGTGACGATCTAAACGGTTCATACCTACTGCATACGCCGCTCCAGCTGTAACACTTAAAGCAGCTCCATCTGCTAGTGTTCGTTCATCACCAAAAGCAGAAACAACGTGCTCAGCAAATTCCGGACCAAATTTAACACTGGCAAGAACAGCAACACCGCCAATAACACCGGTCACAACACTTAGACGGCCTTTTTCCATTTGAGGATTTCGTTCCACCTGTCGATCAAGCCAAGCATCGTAGCGCTCGTTCAAACGCGAGTACAACGCACCAATTCGCCCCTGTCGGGTAGCTTCTTCTTGAGCCATGGCCTCAGGAGGTGGAGGAAGGTGCTGGAATTGCTCATTTACAGCATGCTCTTCTGGTGGAGGTGGCAAAGGGTTTTGGTTTTGTTCTGACATACCAACATATTAGCATAAACGCTTTGATTTGTCAATCTGACTCAATGTAGGAGCCACAACAATTCCCCTGTTTTGTTTTCTTTTTACAGCGAGCTACTTTATTTCCTTAAAGAGTCGCCAGATCGTGATGGCCACTAGGACGATAACAGCTACAACGAGATACGCCTCAGTAACAAGACTGTTGTAAAAACCCTCGGCACCATCTTTCGGACCGAGTAGAGCGCCAACGACTATAAAAAGGATTATTACTGTTGGTATAAAAAAGTACCTGCGAAATATCTCAGAGAACTTTTTCAACAAAGCTCCCCGTTGCTTGCTTACACCAAGCCATACTGCAGCAGACGCGAAAAGTACTGATAGTCCAACAAAAGCAAGCACGTCTGGGATCCAGTTACTCCCATACTCGCTGTGAATATTATAATAACCGAGCAGTATTTGTATAACGACAAGGGTATAGAAGATATAGACGGGTAACGCTACGTAAAGTATGTAAACCATTATCGAGAATCTTCTTGGCTCAGTACGAAAATGATTCACAAATGTTACCAAAACGCGACCTAGGTATGAAGGAGAGGATATCTGTGGTCCTCGCGCTGGGCTTACGGTCTTTCTCTTGGCTCTACGGCTACTCAGTTCGAGAAGTACCAGTACGATAACAGATACAAATATCGGTGCCACGATAAAGTCAATTGCCAAAATCTTGACCGTCTGCAAGCTGAGAGAAAATGATTCATACCCTGGTGCACTGCTTGTAAAACCAACAGGCCATCCGATATTTAGTTGGTACTCGCCTAGATCTGGTGTTACGGAGGCGCACAGCGGACAAGAAGTACTCATAAAACACTCCTGGTACTTCTGGAATTTCTCCGAAGTTTGATCATCTGTTGAGTACTTACCACAATCAGGATAACCAAGCCTTTCGGGCGAAATCACGGGCTGTAGGTTGCCAGTATAGGTCAGAAAATTCAAGCCCGCTAGGAGAGTAAAAGCCAGCAAAAACACACCTAATATGTTGCTTGGCTGCTTTGAAATAAACATATCTATCATAATAGCAAGGCATTGTTTTGGTGAAAAGAAAATGACTGGCCATCCATGCGCATTACTACTGCCTACAGAGGAGAAGCAACGTAAAAAGTACCAACTATCAAAATAAACAAAAACCCTCCTTTCGGAGGGCTTCTGTATAATTTGGCACCGTGCTATTTTCCCAGGGCTTGATGGCCCAAGTATTGTAACCGCTGAGAGGCTTAACTGCTGTGTTCGGCATGGGAACAGGTGTTTCCCTCTCGCTATGGGCACCAATTTCTGCGTCTCGAGACGCAGAAATTGGTGATTCTACGCCTTTCGGGCGACTGGATTGGTGTCCATTTGGCACGGGTTTTGATGTAAATATTAAAACAAACGGGTGCTGATATGCACCAACAACTAGTCAATCTACACTCACATAAAACCAGAACGAATGTGGCGGATACAGAACGAGGCGCTCATGAGAATATTTTCGAACGGTATCTAAAATACAGAGAGAAAATATCTCGAAATAGAGCAACAAAGTTCTGCGCCGAAGCAATTGTGGTGTGGGCAGCTAGGCTGTCCAGCAGACAATTGCGACACATTTGTTCTGGATGCAAGAAGTCAATGCCTCTATTAGTACGCTTCGGCTCAATATATTACTACACTTTCACCTTGCGCCTATCAACCTGATCGTCTTTCAGGGAGGTCATAGGGAAATCTAATCTTGAGGGAGGCTTCGCGCTTAATATGCTTTCAGCGCTTATCCCGTCCGCACATAGCTACCCAGCCATGCCGTTGGTACGACAACTGGTACACCAGAGGTTCACCCATCCCGGTCCTCTCGTACTAGGGAAAGTATCCCTCAACTGCCCACGCCCGCTGTAGATATAGACCGAACTGTCTTACGACGTTCTTAACCCAGCTAATGCGCCACTTTAATGGACGAACAGTCCAACCCTTGGCACCGACTCCAGCGCCAGGATGTGACAAGCCGACATCGAGGTAGCAAACAGCACCGGCAATACGAACTATTGGGTGCTATTACTCTGTTATCCCCGGAGTACCTTTTATCCGTTAAGCTCAGGCCCTTCCATGCGGTACCTGAGGATCACTAAGACCTGCTTTCGCACCTGCTCGAGTTGTATCTCTCGCAGTCAAGCCACCATATACCTTTATGCTTTAATTTCGATTTCCATCCGAAACAAGGTGACCTTTGTACCCCTGAGTTACTCTTTCTCAGGGAACCGCCCCAGTTAAACTGCCCAGCAGACATTGTTCTCCATGCTTATGGAGTTAGACTTGCATATAAAGAAGGGAGGTGTCTCATCAGTGACTCAGCAAAGCTGAATCTCCCTCCTACCCTGAACATCAATATATA
>JAGQNJ010000022.1 GCA_020428115.1 Candidatus Saccharimonadota bacterium | reverse complement strand
AATACAAGAGCAGCGATCAAAATGAGCAGGGTTATCAAAACAAGCCCACCCAGCACAAAAAACAATATACGCTGTTTTTTGTTGCCACTGCCGCCCGGAATAGGCAAGATTGATGGCTTGGTTGGTTTGGCTGGATTGGTAATAAAGTCGTACTGCTGAGGGTTAAAGTTACCGCTCGGCGGAGGCATTTGATTCGGTCCCATCACGTAGTAGATCTCCAGTATACTTTGTTTATGATTCTATAATTCATCATTTGGCTCAACTCTAGGGTCTGCCAAGAGCTTACTTTCTTATGGAGGCTCACTACATGACCCATCACTCTATTTAAGCATAAGAAGTGCTAACGGAGAATAGCCAACCGAGCGTGGTACGCCGCAGAATGCAGTCCGACCACGTTTGGACCCAGTTATAAGTATTACGCTAAAGCTGTATTACCTCGACTAAAAGCTGTAAGCTGTATTTATGGATCATGTAGTGAGCTCCCGAGTTGCTTTGCAAAATAGTTTGAGACGCCTAATTTTACCTATGGAAGTAGTAAACAGGTATCAATTAATAATTTCTCAGGGATCTACTACGTGATGGATGCTGTTGAGGATATCAAATCCCGCCTTTCTATTGAGGATGTGGTGGCCGATTATATGGAGCTCAAACGCGCTGGGCGCAACTTGCGTGCGCTGAGTCCGTTTAGTAACGAAAAGACACCAAGCTTTATGGTAAGTCCAGAAAAGCAAATTTGGCATGACTTCAGCTCTGGTAAGGGTGGTAATATGTTCAGCTTTGTCATGGAAATGGAGGGCGTTGATTTTCGTGGTGCGCTGGAAATACTGGCACGCAAAGCCGGGATCGATCTCAGTGAATATAGTCGCGGTGACACTGGCCGAAGTAAACAAAAAGCTAGACTCTACGAATGTCTAGAAGCGGCAGCTAGATTTTATCAATTGCAGTTTAGTAAGAACAAAACGGCTCTGGAATACGTGCTCAAAAAGCGTAAATTCAGCAAAGCAACCGCACTAGCATTTAGAATTGGCTACTCCCCAAATACTGGTCAAGCACTAGTAGAGTACCTAAAGGGTAAAAAATTTACAGAAAAAGAAATCAAGCAGGCGGGTCTTGCTACTGATAGATATGGTCGCTTGAGTGATATGTTCCGTGGGCGTGTCATGATACCGCTCAATGATTCAACCGGCAGAGTTGTGGGCTTTACGGCACGTTTACTTGAGGATGATCCGAAGGCACCCAAGTACATAAACACCCCGCAAACCATGCTGTACGACAAAGGCCGTCAGGTATACGGTCTACACCTGGCAAAAGATGCAATTCGTAAAAGCAAGTTCGTCGTTGTGGTCGAGGGAAACCTCGACGTTATTGCCAGTCACCAGGCAGGTGTAACTAATGTAGTGGCAAGCGCAGGTACGGCAATGACGGAGATGCACCTGAAGGAACTCAGTAGATTTACCCCAGATGTTCGGCTTGCGTTTGATCAAGACAGCGCCGGGCTACAGGCCATGGAACGCGTCATTCCACTGGCAAGCAAGGTTAATGTTTCACTAAGTATTATTACGGTGCCTGAAGGCAAAGACCCAGACGAGCTAATTCAAAAAGATCCAGAGCTATGGCAAAGAGCAATCGAAAGCTATGATTACGCGGTGGACTGGCTCATGGATCAGTACGAGCAGCGACTTGATATTGCATCAGGCGCGGGCAAAAAGGCATTCACTGATGCGCTATTACCAGTGGTGAGTAAGCTGCAAGACAGTGTTGAGCGAGACCACTATATTATCCAGTTGGCCGAAAAAATCGGTATCAGTCAGGAAGCGCTACGGGCAAAACTTGCCCAAACTACTACTCAACCCAAGCGGTTCAAGCAGACGAGCCCCCAAGCAGTGAGTCCTATCGAGGCAGATATGAGCAAAACCCAAAACCAGTTTTTGGCACTGTGTATTATGGAGCCACGCCTGCGTGAGCTGCTAACGCCAATACGTACAGAAATGTTACACGGAGAAACGGTACAGTCCATGTTGCGGCTGCTCGGTCAGCATCCTGAGGCGAATGTCAAAGAGCTCATTGCGCATGCAGACAAACAAGAGCTGCATGATCTAGAGGAATATGGTACAATACTCACAGTATTATACGAGGAACTCTATGCTAACCTCGAGTATATAGAGCTTCAGTACGAAGCCGCTCGATTGCAGGTGCGTGTCATAGAGAAATATGTCAAAACCAAAAAGGCTGCTCTTGCTAGTGCAATGCGCACGGCGAACGATGAGGACATCGAAGCGTTATTGCAAGAGGTAAAAAAGCTAGACGTATTACTTAAGACCGCAAAGGAGACACTTAGTGGGGAACGATAAAAAACTGAGCCCGAAGGCGCTCGCAGCAGCCAAGAAGAAGCTGGTGGAGATGGGTAAAAAAGAGCGTAAGCTCGACCAGCGCGAAATCTTCAAACTTATTCCTGACACGCCAGAAAACATAGATGTCCTAGAGGCATTCTACAAAGAGCTTGATCGTGAGGATATTGAGCTTATTGAGGCAACAGAGCCAAATGCCGAGGATTTTAGTGACGAATGGGTGGCCGATGATGAAGAAGAGATTATCGTAAGTGATCAAACGTATCTCGATGACATTGCTGATGACTCTGTGCGTTTGTATCTTCGTGAAATCGGTAAGATTCCTTTGCTCAAACCTGACGAGGAGCTAGAGTTAGCATATAAAGTTGTGGCCGGCGACCCCAGAGCCAAGGACAAAATGGCCGAGGCCAACATGCGTCTTGTCGTTTCGATTGCAAAGCGTTACGTTGGGCGCGGGCTGGATCTGTTGGATCTAATCCAGGAGGGCAACACTGGTTTGCTACGTGCTGTCGAGAAGTTTGACCCAGACAAGGGGTTTAAGTTTAGCACCTACGCAACCTGGTGGATTCGTCAGGCTATTACCCGTGCTATTGCCGATCAAGCGAGGACGATTCGTATTCCAGTGCACATGGTAGAAACAATCAACAAATTACTCCGCACTCAGCGCCGACTAACCCAAGAGCTCAACCGTGAACCGACCAACGAAGAAATTGCCAAAGAGATGGAAATCGATGTTGATAAAGTCGAACATATCATGAAGATCAAGCAGGATATTTCAAGCTTGGATGCTTCTGTACGTGACGACGAAGAAGATTCAGTACTTGGTGATTTTATCGAGGACGAAGACACTGTAACGCCAGAGGAATCTGCCACAGGGCAGCTGCTGAAAGAACACGTCAAGGACATGCTCGGTGCGTTAAGCGAGCGTGAACAGAAGATTTTGAAGCTACGATTTGGCTTAGAAGATGGCCGGAGTCACACGCTCGAGGAAGTTGGCCAGGAGTTTAACGTGACCCGTGAGCGTATCCGTCAGATCGAGGCCAAAGCACTGGCCAAACTACGCAAGCACAAAGATTCTAAAAAACTCCACGACTATATCAAATAGTCACGCCACATCAGCCTGTTTTCTGGCAGAGCCAGAAACTCTGCTGATGTTCTTGGCGCATTGCTGTGTCAGCTGCGTGCGAGTCTCACTCTCGGTACCACTTGTACCGTTCGCTCGATTCTCCTGTCTTCCTTGCACTGCATCCAAGCGTGACCATTTGAATAACAGAGAGAAAAGGTTATCATAATTGTATGAAGATTATTGGAGTAAGTGGCCGCGATAGAAGTGGCAAGGACACAATTGCTGAGCTACTAATGCAGCATGGCTGGTTTGGGTACTCAGGAGGTGATGCTGTTCGGCGTCATGCAATGGAGCGTCACGCCAACGAGCCGGACCCACTATCAGTTAAGAATATGACAGAAACATCTAACTGGCTACGAACTAAATATGGCCCAGATGTAATTTTAAGAGAAGCTATAACAGAATATGAAAAAGCGCAAAAGGCAGGTGGTAAATATAAAGGGCTAGTGACTTTTAGCGTACGGGCACCAATTGAGGCAGACTTTGTGCTGGAACACGGCGGGGAGCTTATCTGGGCAGAAGCATCTGACGAGGTACGCTTGCAGCGACGGCTTGATAATATTCGTGATGGTGAAGCTAGGGTAACAATGGAAGAAATGCTGGCTCAAGAAGCTTTGCAGGCTGATCCGCAGCCAGGCATACCCCGCGAAGTGCAGATGGATCTTAACTACGTAAAATCTAAGGCGACAAAGGTTATCGAAAACAACGGCAATGATCTGAGGGAATTCAAAGACAAAGCCGAGAAGATGCTCGGGCTTACAGAGTAAACTGCACATGCTTGTACAATACCCCAAGAAAACCTAGTATTAACTCATGTCAGACACCAGAGAACTAGGCAGTATTGAACAACTCAATACTGTGCATGTACATGCGAAGCCGCAAAACCAACAGGCAGAGTATGTTGGCTATGAGGAAAATGGACTTGATCTATACTTCCGTAGGATTAGCCAGGATGCATTGTTGACTGCGCAACAGGAGGTCGAACTAGCGCAAGCTATAGAAGCCGGACGTGAACCAATGGCCAAACTAGTGAACGATGGCATGCGGTCTGTGTTTGGTTTGCCGCAGGTATTCGATGAATCAGAAAAAGACCTAGAAGCCATTCAGACTGCTATCGATGCTAGAACAATGTTTATCGAGCGAAACCTTCGTTTGGTTGTGTCTATTGCAAAGCATTATATTGGTCATGGTATTGATCTCGAGGATCTTATTAGTGAGGGTAATTTTGGCTTAGAACACGCAGTATATAAATATGATTGGCAAAAGGGCTTCAGGTTTTCTACCTACGCAACCTGGTGGATTCGTCAGGCTATTACCAGGAAGCTAGCGCGTGGCCAGACAGCAGTTCATGTGCCAGTAGATTGGCGTAGGCAGGCAAGACAATATAAACAGACAGAAGCTGAGCTCGTCGCGAGGGGCACCGTGCCGACTTACGAGGCAATTGGACAGGAAATAGATGTATCACCAGATCGGGTGCGTGCAATAGCCAATCAAATGCTTGTCGTTGAGCTTGACTACCTTGATGAATCAATTCGACACGACAGCACACCAGGAGATTGGTCTGCTACTAGGGGTGAACTCGTAGCTGATACCGCAAACAACCCACACGATATCATCGAGGATCAAGAAATACTCACAAAGCTGCCAGGTATACTTGCAGAGGTTCTAAACGACAACAAATTAGTAGAGGTTATCGTTTTGCGGTTTGGGCTAGATGGCGCTGGTCAACGAACACTTGATGAGGTTGCAGATATAGTGGGGTGTTCACGGGGCACCGTTGCAAACAGGCAAAGAAAGGCTCTGCGCCTTATGGGTAGTCCGAAAGCAAACCCGTACTACAACTACCTTGTGGCGTTTTTTGAGTAGCCGCAGACTATATAATCGCGATGTAACAGAGTATAATTAAGGCATGGAAGTGCCGAGGAATGATCGCAAGCGTCTAGCTATCATAGATGGTAAGAGCGTTTTTTATCGTGGCTATTATGCCATGCCCAATTTGAGCACAAAAGATGGTACGCCAACTGGTGGTGTCTTTGGTTTCGCCACGATGGCGCTGGAGGTTATCAGAAAACTGCAGCCCGATTACATTTGTGTTGCCTGGGATAAGCCCAAGACTAATATTCGCAAACGCGTCGAGCTGTATCCCGAATACAAAGCGGGGCGCAAACCAGCACCTCCTGATTTTTATGAACAGATTCCGGTGCTGCACAAACTACTGGCAGCATTCGGTTGGCCACTGTACGAGCTGGATGATTACGAAGCCGATGATATTATGGCAACTCTGGCCGTGCAGGCTGATAAAAAGGGTATCGAAACCCTGCTGGTTACCAGTGATCTTGACGCGCTGCAGATGGTTGGCGATCACATTCATGTGTATGCACTCAAAAAGGGTCTATCCAATATTGAGCTATATAAACCCGAAAGCTTCAAAGAAAAGTACGGCATCGAGCCTACACAATTTTTGGATCTAAAAAGTTTGATGGGGGACAGCTCGGATAATATTCCAGGCGTACCGGGCGTAGGGCAAAAGACTGCGATAACACTGTTGCAGGAGTACAAAACACTCGACGGTGTATACAATCATTTGCCAGACATCAAAGAAACCGTGCGCAAAAAGCTCGAAGCAGGTAAGGACTCGGCATACTTGAGCAAAAAACTTGCTTCACTTTGGACCGATGCACCAATCAAACTCAACCTCGACGAGCTTGATGGTAGTAAATGTGATCCAGAAGCAGTTCGTAATCAGCTACAAGAGCTAGAGTTTCGTAGCCTCGTACGCCAGGCTTCAGAGATATGGAACGGGGCAATTGCTACAGAGCAAGATGAGCCAGTGCAGCTGAAGGTTGGGGAGTTGGTTGTGATTGACAGTACCACAAAATTACACGAACTGACGCTACCGAAAACAAAACGGCTTGTTGTGCACAGTATCGCAGGTGAATCACACGGGGGTAAACCGGAACTACTGAGTATTTCACCAGACTCAGGTATAACGATCGTCTTTGATCTCTCTGTGCTGTCTGCTGACGATGTGGCCAAAAAACTACAAGGCTACATGGGCAGTACATCACTGATCGGGTATGACCTAAAAGCAACCCTGCAACTGCTGTATACGCTTGGAATTGAGGCCACGCATGTTGAGCACGACGTGTTGGTCGGCGCATTCCTCGTAAATAGTTTACGGCGTGAACAGTCGCTTGTTGAGCTGGCGGGTGCAGACCTGCGAGTACATCTAGGTGACGGTGTGGGAGCCGATAGCGAAGCAGAGACGGTGTCAGTAATACGCGCCTTGTATCACCATCAACAAAAACAGCTCGATAGTCTACCCAAAGTTAAGGAGCTCGCAAAAACTATAGAGTGGCCGATTATACCCGTACTTGCACATATGGAATACCAGGGTATCACGCTCGATAGTGCGTACCTGCATGAATTGAGTGATGAGATCGACGATAAGATTAGTGACTTGCAGCAACAGATTTACGGTTTTGCCGATAGCGAGTTTAATATTGGTAGCCCAGGGCAACTCGCAGAGATACTTTTCAAAAAGCTCAAACTTCCCACAGATGGAATTAAGAAGGGGAAGACTGGTTATTCTACTGCTGCTAGCGAGCTCGACAAACTACGTGGCCAGCATCCTATTATTGATCTAATCACTAGTTACCGCGAGGTTACAAAGCTCAAAAATACCTATGTTGATACATTGCCAACTATGGTCGATGCAAATGGCAGGGTACACACTACCTATAATCTGACTATTGCACAGACAGGCCGATTAAGTAGCACTGACCCAAATCTTCAGAACATACCTGTTCGGACAGAGCTAGGAAAGCGTATTCGTACGGCTTTTGTGGCCGGTCCTGGAAACGTATTCGTGAGTGCAGACTACAGTCAGTTCGAGTTGCGTCTGGCAGCCTATCTTTGTGGCGACAAGGAGCTCATGAGACAATTCAACGAAGATATCGATGTGCACACCGTTACGGCTGCACAGGTGTATGGGCGTGATCCAGAAGACGTAACCAAAAACATGCGGCGTGACGCTAAGGTAGTCAACTTTGGTGTGATGTATGGCCTCAGTGCGCATGGCCTCGTCGCCGCGACAGGCATGACCTATGCGCAGGCAAAGGAGTTTATTGATACTTACTTCAAGGTCCGACCAAAACTCCTTGATTATATCGAATCAGTCAAAAAACAGGCGCGCGACAAAGGCTACACAGAGACAATACTTGGTCGCCGTCGGCCGACGCCAGATGTGCACTCCTCAAATTTCGCAGTACGAGAGGCAGCATACCGAGCAGCCGTTAATATGCCATTTCAGGGTAGTGCTGCCGACATCATGAAAAAGGCCATGATAGATGTAAGTCAAAAGCTCAATGATGATTGCAAGATGTTATTGCAGGTACATGACTCAGTGTTAGTGGAGTGCCCAGAGGGCGAGGCGAAACGAGTAGCAAAATTACTCAAAACAACCATGGAGAACGTGATCAAGTTGCCAGTCAAGCTGACGGTAGACACAACCACGGGACAAAATTGGGGCGAACTGTAGCTGTTTTCGAGGCCGGACTAAAAACAGATTGTTTGGTATGATTGGGTAATGGAGAAGCCGTCACACGAGCAAGTGCAGGGTTTAATAGGTGAGGTAGTCATACCCTTTTATATGGTCGAAAGAGACATGTTGTTGCCAAACATGCCAGAAGGACAGCGTCGTAACGAAAACGATGCAGAGCACTCGTGGTCAGTCGCAATGTTGGCATGTGCGTTGGCCCCTCACATTGATGAAAAGCTTGATGTCGGTTTGGTTGCGCAGTTTGCGATCGTGCATGATCTTGTCGAAGTATTCGCTAATGATACTTCAGTATGGGCAGACAGCACGGCTTTAGATTCAAAAGAAAATAATGAAGCAAAGGCGCTAGAACAGCTAAAGCAAAATTTTGGGCATTTCCCATGGCTAACTGAGACAGTTGAAGCATACGAAGCACAAGAAAGTGACGAGGCGCGGTATGTTAGGGCAATAGATAAATATATAGCTCTATGTATACGATTCATGGACGGTGGAGAGTTCTATCGAGAAAAAGGCATTACGAAGCACAAATTTGATAAGAACCTTGCTACACACCGAGTCAAAGCACATGGCCACAAAGGTGTCGCAGAATACTATGAAGCCATACGTACTTTATACGAACAGCACCCCGAACATTTCGCTCCGCCTAGTACTCGTGGGCAAGATACCACGGCCTAGCGCTAGCTGATAATAAGACTGGCGACGGTGAAGTAGATTAGCAAGCTTATAACATCTTGAATTACCGTGACTATTGGGTCGACACCGATTGCGGGGTCAATGCGTAATCGGTTGAGTGTAGCGGCAAAGGTCAGTGACATAACACTTGCACTGATGATGCTGGCAACAAGCGATAGCCCAACGGCCAGTGCAACAGTGTCAGAGCCAAGCCAGAATTTGGTAACTACGCCAATAATCAGCCCAAAAATAATGCCGATCGATAGACCGAGTAGCAGTTCCTTGGCAATGTATGTCCGAAACCGAGCTTGTTTTTTGCCCAAATTACGAATGTAAATGGTGGCTGTTTGTGTGCCAACTGCATCACTAACGTACACGATCAGCGGAATAAAGAATGCAATACGGGCATCAAATGACAATATCGCTTCGTAATGTGACACCACGGCCGCCATGCCGAGGCTTAGCAGCAGTCCAAAGATGAGCCAGGGAAGGCGGATCTTTAGAAGCAGGCCAACACTTTCGGTTGCATCGTTGGCGTAAATTCGTTTTCTGGGCATTATGGTTATGATTATAAAGCAACACCAATCCCTGATCATCATTGCATAATACTTGATATTATGGCAAAATATACTGTATGAGTGAACTAGTCACGTTAATCAACGCTGCTGCGGATCATGCCTACCAGGAGATTGGCGCGGGGTATCATATCGCCCCAGCAAATATGCCTCGATCCCGTACCTGTCGCATGACCACGCTGGCTATGAAGTGGTATCTGGAAGACCAGGGGGTCACCGACGTGATGACAGAGGTGCGATCAACCGTACTGACCAGGGAGCACTATTACCTGACTATGCGTGATGCTGGTCAGCTTGTGCTTGCCGACCCGACTTGGCAGCAGTTCTTGACCCGTAAAGCAGACGAAGGATTACCAAACGTGCTATTTGGAACTCGAGAAGAGGCCATTGCGTTTGCTGAAAATTCCGGTGTACACCAGCTCGATTTGAAGCTCTGGACTCCTGTTGATGTACCACAGCAGGCAATAGACGACCACCCCTCAAACGGTCATCAGATAATTGCAAAAACAAGCTAAAAGTGCTATTGTACTAGTGTAAAGAGATTTGTAATGTTGAGACGACCCATCGTAATCATCGGAATTGTAGTACTACTCGTTATATTCGGGTTTGTTATTTTTAACATTGACTGGGGTGGAAGCAAGCAGGACGAACAGTCCTCAACAAATCAGAGCCAGCAAGAGTCTCTTCCTGAATATGCCGATAGTGACGTCAAAGTACGGATGACTATAAGTGGTGAGATCAATAGTAACCAGGATCACCGAGAAGTTCAGATCACGGTTGCACGCGACAGTGTTAAGGCCAACATCATATCTGGGTACCAAGGCCAGGTGACAAGCACTCAGGAGACCGGCAATAACCCGAGCGCCTACGGCTCGTTTCTATCAGCCCTTGATATGCTTGGGTTTACCCGAACCAAAGATGCTGCAGCGGGTGCCACTGAGGCAGGCTCTTGCCCGCAGGGGCGCCGCATACGTTTTGAAATGTACGATAGCAATGAAACACTGCTATCTTCTTGGTCGACATCATGCTCGACCAAGCTAGGAACATTTGCGGGTAACTTACCGCAAGTACAGAACTTGTTCCAGGCGCAAGTACCAAACTATAACGATTTTGTCAGTGGCGTGCGCCTGTAAATATTTGGTAGCACTCCACATCTCGGGTAAAGTAGGGGCATGATAAAAGCTGTAATCTTCGACTGTTTTGGAGTATTGGTAGGCCGCGGTTTTGATGATACCTACAGCTATGCGGGCGGTGACCCAGAGGCAGATAGAGAGTTTATTCATGACATATTAGCACAGGCAAGCCGAGGGCTTATTAGCCAGATTGATTTTAGAGAAGCTATCGCCGCCAAGCTCAATATTAGTCTAGAAGATTGGAACAAAGCAGTTGCCGCGTGCGAGCAGGTTAATGAGGAGCTAATTGCACAAATAAAGCGAATAAAGCCGCACTATAAAACAGCTATTCTCAGCAACGTTAATAGCGGGGTGCTGCAGCGGAAAATACAACCAGAAATACTTGACAAGTACTTTGATGTAATCGTTGAATCCGCCGAGGTGGGATTTATGAAACCAGACACCCAAATATATTTGCATACTGCTGAGCAGCTAGGCGTACGCGCAGACGAATGCATATTTATCGATGACAACCGGTGGTTTGTTGAAGCGGCGACTTCTGTCGGTATGCACGGTATTGTGTATGAGAATTTTGCGCAAATGAAGCGTGAGCTAACAGAGGTGCTCAGTAACAAAAGTTGACCCAGCGGTAGATCGTCTGGTGCCTCTGGTTTAAGTGCCGGGAAACTTAGCTCGCCTCTGGCGAGACCCCGAAGATTCACAACGGGGTTGACCTCAAATGCTATAATAGTAGTGGTTATTTAATGAAACAAAAACCATGGCTTTAGCAGAGATACCATCACCATCAATGCCAGAACAATTTACAGATGTTGGAGGCATTCCTGTTTTTGGAGTGGTACGACATCTCTTTGCTGAGGGTGAGCCAAGTGAGCCAGAAGCAGCCCACGGCCCATGTCACCGTGACGTGGTACCGGCTCCACGCGATAAGACACTTGGCAGCTTTTTGGTTGATCTCGAGTCTAACTAGTTTCCGATTCTGATCATGAGGCGTTTAGTAGTCTTACACATAGTTGAGAGTGTGTGCAGGTCAAAGCGTAGACTACCAGCTGATGCAGAATTTGGCATGCTGATTATGATGGTATTGCCATGTATCGCAAGTGAGGGCACGATATTGTAGCGCTGTTGTACAAACGTGCGAATAATGGCAAACTCGGTCGGTTCGCTGGGTTTACGTTTTGCGAGTAGATCTCCTAGCTGTGCACTCATTAGACCTAGTATATCGTCTTTTATGAGATGAGTAATCATTGTACGCAGTCCTGTCTTGACGCCTAGGCGTATAATATTGGTAGAGGTTTTAGTACAAATGTACTAACTATATAAGGACAGAACATGAAGGAATATAACCCCGAGGGCGAGCTAGGTTTGCCTGTATTTGCATCGAATGACTGGGAAGTTCTAGATTATGTGTTTGATTGTCTGTTTTATCACGATCAATTTGGCCCAGAAGACATGGCAACAAAACGACTGGCCCGGCACATGGATAAGATGGACACTGGCCACGTAACCAGGGCGTTTAAGCTCGTTGGTCACAGAGCAATGGAAATCTGTTTGATTATCGAAAAAGATCGTTTTTGCAATAATCCCGTTGGTACACTTGCCGAATCACTAACAGGGGATTTACCAGACTATCTGCATACACAGCACAAACCAACAATAACCGCTGCATAAGTTGCTACAATGAGTGCATGCCGGAATTGCCTGAGGTCGAAGTTGTAACACGGGGGCTTGCCAAGTTTTTGCCTGGCAAGACAATACGAGACATCTGGTACGATTGGGACAAAAGCTTCCCAAACGCACCCGCCGACGTGCAAAAATTCCTACTTGGTGCAAAAATTGTGCACGTAAGGAGCCGTGCAAAAGTACTGATTATTGAGTTGAACACAAACTATAGTCTTATTGTGCACCTAAAGATGACCGGACAGCTCGTGTATGTATCCAGCCAGCGCCGATTTGGTGCGGGGCATCCTAGTGATTCGCTCATTGGTAGGCTGCCTGATTCATCCACGAGAGTCATTCTTGATTTAGGTAAAGGGGAGGCAAAGTTATTTTTTAATGACCAGCGTAAGTTTGGCTGGATGCGGCTTGTACCG
>JAGQNJ010000021.1 GCA_020428115.1 Candidatus Saccharimonadota bacterium | reverse complement strand
GTGACCAATCTAGTATGTCTTCAGCGCCTGCTACAGCAAGTCGCACCGCGTCGAAGTCGGCAATGTTTAGTCCATTTGGATACCTACGCATTTTCGGCTGCCTCCTTTACTTCTTCGGCTTCGGTCTTTGTGCCTCCACCATCTGGTTTAGTATCGTCAATATCAATTACGTCGAACTCATCAATCGCTGCATCTTCAGTAACATCTACGTCAGAAGCACTTGGTGCTGGCACATCAATCTCGGCTTGGTTTTCTGCCTCGTCTTTGATGTTTTCGGCAAGCACTTCTTCGGCGTCTACTTGTTTGTCACTTGTAAAGAGATCTACCTTGAGCCCAAGACCCTGTAGCTCTTTGACAAGCACGTTGAAGCTCTCTGGAACCTTTGGTCCAACAATTGGCATGCCCTTGATGATTGATTCGTATGCCTTGGAACGACCGTATACATCGTCTGACTTGATGGTTAGCATTTCTTGTAGCGTATTTGCAGCGCCATATGCCTCGAGCGCCCAAACTTCCATTTCACCAAATCGCTGACCACCGTTTTGAGCCTTACCACCAAGTGGCTGCTGGGTGACCATCGTGTATGGACCCGTCGATCGGGCGTGGATCTTATCCACGATCATATGATTGAGCTTAATCATATACATCGAGCCAACAGTTGTTAGCTCACTAAATGGCTCACCAGTTCGGCCGTCAAAGAGCTGCTGTTTACCATTCTCTGGTAGTCCAGCCTCTTTAAGAAGTGATTGTATCTTATCGGTTGGTACACCGTTAAATGGCGGACTTGCTACCTTCATGCCAAGTGCGCGTGCAGCCATACCCAGGTGAGTCTCAAACAGCTGTCCAATGTTCATACGACTTGGCACACCGAGTGGGTTCAAAATGATATCTACTGGAGTTCCATCGGCGGTAAATGGCATGTCCTCTACGGGTAGTACTCGAGCGATAACGCCCTTGTTACCGTGGCGACCACCAAGCTTATCGCCCACCGCGATCTTGCGCATTTGAGCCACAAACACCTGTACCTGCATAATCACACCAGCCTTGAGCTCGTGTCCGTTCTCACGGGAGAATACTTTAACACCAACTACCTTGCCGTGTTTACCGTTGCTCATGCGCTGTGAAGTATCACGAACGTCTTTGGCCTTTTCGCCAAATATTGCGCGAAGAAGTCGTTCTTCACTAGATAGTTCCTGTTCGCCCTTTGGCGTAATTTTACCGACAAGTATGTCGCCAGGATGTACTTCTGCACCGATGCGCACAATACCATCATCATCAAGATGACGAAGCGCTTCTTCTGAAACATTTGGAATATCGCGAGTCACGATCTCGGGCCCAAGCTTGGTCTCACGAACTTCTGTCATGAAATCAACAATGTGAATAGACGTTAGTGTGTCGTCTTCGACAAGTTTACGGCTAATGATGATTGCATCTTCGAAGTTGTAACCCTGCCAAGGCATGAATGCCACCACAAGATCCTTACCAAGTGCGAGCTCACCACCTTGTATGGACATACCCTCAATAATTGGATCGCCCTTCTTCAGCTTATCGCCGGTTCGGACAACGACCTTCTGATTGATACAACTTCCTTCGTTACTTCGTACGAAGTGTTGTGGCTGATAGGTGACTTTGCCTGCCTTTTTGTACTTAACGACAACTTCGTCACCAGTTGCAGATACGACCTCGCCGTCTTCTTCGGCGGCGACAAGTTGTCCGGTATTTTCTGCAACCGAACTCTCAAACCCCGTACCAACGATTGGCGATTCTGGGCTGATCAGCGGGACTGCTTGACGCTGCTGGTTACTACCCATCAGCGATCGGTATACGTAGTTCTTCTCAACAAATGGAATAAGTCCAGCGCTTGAACCAATGATTTGCTGACGACTTGCATCCATGTGGGTAATTTCGTTGGCATCAACCTCACTCGCCACCAATCGGTTTCGTGCAGAGACACGCTCGCTAACAAAGCTCCCGTCATCGTTGATTTCTTCACCGGCACCTGCAATTACAGCTCGTTCCTCACCTGCAGCATCCAGATACTCGATCTTATCGCTCACTTTTGCCTTAACTGGCCAGGTTACCTGCTCTTTGACTGTCGCAAGCTTCTTGGCGTCAGCTGCTGTGATTGTTTTGCCAGCCTTGACAATAACTTTACCCTTGGCGTCTTCGAGATTGACAGCAGCCACGTGCCCAGCAGCGTCCTTGGCTGTTACTGCGTTGATCACCTTTCGGTATGGGGTTTCTACGAAGCCATAGTCGTTAATACGTGCATATGATGCAAGGTTCAGTACCAACCCAATGTTGGCACCTTCGGGAGTCTCAACACTACAGATACGACCATAGTGCGTCGCGTGGGCATCACGTACTTCAAATCCAGCTCGTTCACGACTCAAACCACCAGGACCCATCGAGCTCAAGCGTCGTTTGTGCGCAAGCTCTGAAAGCGGGTTGATCTGATCCATAAACTGGCTCAACTGGCTACTGGCAAAGAATTCACGTACTGCAGCAACGACTGGTCGTGCGTTGACAAGCTGACCTGGTGTAACAGTCTCGATCTCGCTCATACTCATGCGATCCTTGGTATTCCGCTCCATGCGTAGTAAACCAATGCGGAATTGTCGCTGGACAAGCTCGCCCACGAGCTTTACGCGACGGTTCGCGAGACTATCGATGTCGTCTGCTGGTTCCTGTGTGTTATTCAGACGAATTATTTCTGCAATTATTGCTTCGAGATCTTCTAGTCGCATAACGCGGTTTTCGACTGTGTTTGGAACATTAAGATCTAGGCGTTTATTGATCTTGTAGCGACCAACGCGACTAAAATCGAATCGTTTGAAGTTGTAGAACATATTCTCGAGCAAGCTACGAGCGTTATCAACGGTTGCGAGATCACCTGGGCGCAAGCGACGATACACCTCGATGAGTGCTTCATTGGTGCCTCGAGCGGGATCCTTGTCGAGAGTCGCATCAATGTGCTTGAGATCACCCTGGTCAACATGGGCAAACGTTTCACGAATTTTGGCCTCTGTTAGACCAAGAGCACGTAGCAGAGTGGTCACAGGGATTTTGCGCTTGCGGTCAATCTTGACATACATCGCTCCATTATTGGCAGTCTCAAACTCAAGCCATGCACCTCGGCCAGGGATAACTTTGGCTCCGTAGAGTTTTTTGTTACTGCCTTGATCTGCAGTAAAGAAAACACCAGCAGAACGGATCAGCTGGCTAACAACCACGCGCTCAGCGCCGTTAATTACAAAAGTACCGCGGCTTGTCATCCATGGATAATCGCCGAGGTAAATCTCTTGCTCTTTGACTTCACCCGTCACTTTGTTAGTCAGTACGACTTTTGCCTTTAGGGGCGCTTCGTAGCTGACGTTGTTCTCACGGGCTTCTGCCTCTGTCATCTTTGGCTTTTCGAAACGATAGTCCTTGAAGCTCAGTGACAGTTTTGTGCCTGTATAATCGTCAATCGGGCTGATCTCGGCAAGTAGTTCGCCAAGGCCTTCCTCGATAAACCATTGGAATGATTTGTTTTGGTGATCGACAAGATTGGTAATGTCGATGATGTTGTCTGTTTTTGTAAAGTACGTACGCTTACCCTGCGTAGATTTTGTCTGCTTCGTGGCCATAGACAGCAAGACTCCCTAGTTGATTAATTTAATACGCGCGTTGAAGATCTCTAAGGGGTTGTGATCTACCAAATTTTGATAAATACAGCAGTGCCCTTGCCCTACTTCTTGATTGCAATTCTACAGATATGCAACCCTGGTGTCAAGCACTAATTAACCGAGTATCTAGGGTTTTATGACTTTGTCAGCAACACCGTATTTTACTGCGTCTTCTGCGGTCATCCAGAAATCGCGTTCCATATCAACGTGAATTTTATCTAGTTTTTGTCCGGTATTCTTGGCCATAATCTCCTCAAGCAAGCGTTTTACGCGGAGACTCTCGCGTAGATCAATCTCTTGATCAGTCACTTTACCTCGCGTTCCACTTGAGGGCTGGTGAATCATAACCGTGGCATGCGGTAGCAAGAAACGTTTGCCCTTCGTTCCAGAGCTTAGTAAAAATGCTGCTGCTGAGGCCTGCACACCGATACCATACGTATGTACATCGCACTTCAGATACTTCATGGTGTCATAAATAGCCAGTGCATCGTAGACGCTGCCGCCAGGACTATTGATGTACAAGGATATCGGTTTTTTTGCGTCTTCACTTTGCAGGAATAACAACTGTGCAACGATCAGATTGGCAGTATGCTCATTGACATCAGTGCCCAGAAATATAATGCGATCCTTGAGCAGACGACTGTAGATATCATACGCGCGCTCAGCACGGCCATCACCTTCAATAACTGTTGGTACGAGTACAGAGTTGTGTTGCTTGTTCATACCCATAGTGTACCCAACTAGCACTCTAAATGCAAGAGTGCTAGTTTACCTCTGTTACTTACCTCTGCTACCAAGCAAACTGGTGGTAGCAAATCCTGCCACACTAATTGAGCCAAAGACCATGGCATAGTCAAGTGGGTAGGTATACTCTAACCCCAGGGCATGATTGCCGACTGCATCCAGGCCAAGCAGCCCAGCAATGACACCCGCAGTAAGTGATAGCCCGCCCAAATAATCTGAGGCAACTAGCCTGCGAGAGATGGTTTCTGTTGATTCATTCCGTTCATTCATGCCAAGCAATGTACTCCTATTGAAATGTAATTGCAAATAGAGATCAATGACCTGGAGTTACCGCCGTCCTGAACGAGGAAGTCGGCTGGTCAACATCTGCGAACTGTCGACTATGGTTTCTAGCCCATACCAAAACACTTGCGTGCAGCCTGACACGACAAGCCCGGCAAGACGATGTCGAAGAGAAGCAGCTTGGTCTACCTGTTCGGGCTCGGGCTCTATAATGGCCCTGACTTGATGTCTCTCAAGCAGGTCAACCATCCATTGGTCCTCTTCGGCAACAGGGAATACTCTATCCAGAATCGACTTGTCTTGTGCTTCACTCATTATCTTCAGCCCTGTATCGTCGCACATTAATAATCGCAGCTGTTGCCGAGCCACCTACGACTGCGCCACCTATAGCCGTCAGCAAGTATCCCATCGGCCGAATCGCTGCTGCTTCGGATGCCCATAAGACACGGCCAGCGACAAGCGAACAAATTCCAAAAAATCCGATGATCCCTGCCGCATCACGGTTGGCTTTGTACTCGTATGCAGCATGCACAATATGCTCTGCCTCAATAACTGCTTGGTTACCTTCAAACTCAGCAGCATCATACATGTCCATAACTATGCCTCGGCGTATGCAACCAACTTCTTAATGGTCTTCTCTGTTAGCATGCGTGAAGCAATATCTCGACGTGCTTCTGACGAATCAAGCTGTTGCTGCATTGCCGCATCAGTGTATTGCGCCTTAAGTTCCTGCATTTTCTTGTCGAGTTCGTCTGCAGCAACATCAAGTTTTTCTTCATTTGCGATTTCAGCCAGTACAAGTCCGATTCGCACGCGCATAGCTGCATCAGGCATCAACACTTCTTTCTTAAATACTTCTTCTGTCTTGCCTTCAGCCTGCAGGAACTCTTGATAGGTCTGTCCACGGTACGACAGGTTCTGCTTTAGGTCCTGGAGCAACCGTTCGGCCTGCTCCTCAACTAGCACCTCTGGAACATCAAGCTTTGCCTTGTTTGCAATATCCTGGATAAGCTCGGTCTCATACGCTTGCAATGCCTGTGTCTCGCGCTCAGCCATAAGTTGCTTTTTGATATCAGACTTTAGATCCGCTAGCGACGCAAATGGCCCTACTTTCGCTGCAAAAGCATCATCAAGCTTTGGCTCTTTGACGGCTTCAACCTTACGCACAGTGACAGTAAAGGTTGCTTTTTTACCAGCAAGCGCACTGACTCCGTAGTCTTTAGGGAAACTAAGGGTAAACTCAACCTCAGCGCCTGGCTTAACACCGATGAGGTTTTTTTCGAAGCCCGGAATAAATGTATCGCTACCGAGCAACAATGGATAATCCTTGCCGTCTGCGCCCTTGATTGGTTCGCTTTTGCTGTCCACTCCCTTGAAGTCAATCCAAACTTTATCGCCATTTTGAGCAGCTCGCTTCACTTCTGTACTTTCTGCAACACGCGTCTTGAGATTATCAAGTACTGCATCAATATCAGCAGCCGCGATCTTGACTGTCGGCTTGGCCTTTCTGATCTTCTTGTAGTCGGGCAGTTTGACCTTACCCAGGATCTCAACCTCCGCCTCGAACTCAATAGTGGTAAACGGTACAAACTTCTTGAGCGTAATGTTTGGGCGGCTTACTGGTCGTAGATTTTCGGACTGTGCAGCAGCAACATACAGCTGGTTGACAGCTTCATCAACAAACTGTGATTGCAGTAGCTGTGGATCTACGTGCTTTTCCACCATGTTTGGCGGTACTTTGCCCTCACGAAATCCGGCCACTTTTACCTGATTACTCAGCTGCGCGAGCACTTGATCCTTGATTGGCTTTAGATACGCCTCATCTGCCTGAACAGTTAATATGGTCTTGGTGTCTGATGTGTTTTTTCGGGTTACTTGCATAGTACAGACACTACCATGTTTGACAAAAATTACAAGTGATCATAGGAGCGAATCGTTAGCCAAGCTGCTTGATTATTTCTGGGATAGTCAGCGCTTCTTCCTTGCCTGTTTGCAAATTTTTAATCCGGTACGTGCCACTCGCAAGCTCTTCCTCACCTACAAACAGCACGTGTTTGATACCCTTTTTGTCGGCAGCCTTGATCTGTTTGTCTAATTTCCTACCCGTAGAATCAACCGCAACAGTGATATCTGCCTGGCGTAGTGCAGTAATAGGTGCTTGTGCTGCGTCATATACATCGCCAATTAGAACTGCATACAGATCAGTTTCACAAGACAGTGCAGGCACAAGCTTGTGTGCCTGTAAAAAGTTTGCCAACGTTACATCACCCATCCCAAATCCAATGGTTGGTACGGGTTCCGCTCCAAAGGCGCCTACCAGACCGTCATAGCGGCCGCCACCAAACATGGCGCGATTATTCTCAGGATCTGTGTCAAATACCTCGAAAACAATATCGGTGTAGTAATCAAAACCCCTCGCGAGTGTTTCTGTCGTTACGACCGTGATACCAAGTGCTTCCAGTCGGTCCTGCAGCTGCTTTACTTCTGCGCTTGGCCCATCCTGTTCGAGGCTTTTTAGCAACTTCTCGGGCTCGTCAACAACAGTTGCAAGCATTTTGACTATATCGTCCCGAGGCGTCTTGTCATACCTGTCAATAATACGAATAACCGAAGCAACGTCTGATTTTACACCGCTCGCCTTAATGCGCTTGTCGAGTAATTTACGCGAGTTAATACGTATCTCGTAATCGGTACGCTTTGCCCCAATGCGTTGCATAATTGCATCTGCAATCTGGATCATTTCTAGTTCTGCCTCTATCCCGGCCACACCAAACATATCAACATTCAGCTGCCAGTGCTCACGAAGCCGTCCACGTTGTGGTCGCTCATAACGCCAGACGTTCGGTATTGAATACCAGCGCAGTGGATAGCTGAGCTCCTGCCGGCGAGCAGCCACCATACGACTAACACTTGGCGTCATCTCTGGTCGTATCGTTACCTTACGGCCACCGCGATCTTCAAACGCGTAGGTCTGCTCGTTAACAATTTCTTCACTCGTTTTGGCACTGTAGAGCTCAATTGGTTCAAGCATTGGTGCGTTATACTGCTCGTAGCCAAAACTTTCTACCACCTCTGTCCAGCACCACATAATGTAATTAAGCAAACGCTGATCTTCTGGATAAAAATCTCGTGTTCCTTTGTAAGGCTGTGTTGAAAGACTCATTTTCTTTATTCTCCTATAATGCGAAGATGAACACAACCCTAAGCACTAGCTGTCCTTGGATTGCTGGGAGCTTTAGAGTTTTACTACTTAAGGTTCAAGAGATTTCATACCACAATAATTGTGCATCAGGGGGGGTCCCCACAAGAATCCAATCTGCTACCAAGCAGATGAATCTTGTGGGGTAGAGGAGGAACTGAGCAAAACCAAACAAAAAAAGCGCCACTTGATTGCGCTTTTTCTCGTTTGGTCGGAACAGAATCCGACGTTGTGGGGATGAAAGGACTTGGCCACGTTCCGCGGCCCCAGAAAAACATCTTTGCAAACAAGTTTGCAAGAGTTTATTCCCGTCCGAACTGCCATCAGGCAGTTCTCCCCTTCACGCCTGGGTTTGGCTCAGTATCTCTACTCCACGAAAAACGCGGCCAAAAAGGCAGCGTTTTTCGTGGTGGGGATGAAAGGACAGCGCTTGGGCAGCTACCGCAGCGCTAGGCTAACCTTCCCGTTCACTATTGCTCACTACTGAAGGTTCAAGAGATTTCATACCAATTTAAAAGCCGGCCTATGGCCGACTCTTAAATTGGTGGGGATGAAAGGACTTGAACCTTCACGAGCCGAAGCTCACTACGTCCTGAACGTAGCGCGTCTACCAATTCCGCCACATCCCCGTAAGTAAAATTGTGTTTAGTTTATCGTCATTGCGGACGTACTTGGCAAGGAGCTCGTAAGCGTGCAGCGCGTCTACGAACAATATACGTTCCACGCAGCCGCCACATCCCCGTGCTCGAACATCGAAAATTCGTGTTTATTGTATCATCCCTGCCGTGTATTAGAGAGTTATGGCGCCCCCAGAAACGACAATACCAGTATACTGAGGAATCTTCACTTAATAAATGTTTGCGTACTCTTCACGAATCATCCAGTTGGTAACATTTGCAAAACGATCAACTGGATTATTAAACCTGGTGGGCTCAAAGCCGTATACGATGTCACGTGTTATGTACAAATATCGTGGTTGGTACAAAGCAATTGCCGGCGCTTCTTCTCGCCATGTATCAAGGAATGGCACATACTTAGCAGCACGTAGTGTTGCGTCCAATCGACTACGGCCGGCTTCTAACGAATTATCCACCACTCGTGAATTGAACTCAGAAAAATTAAGTCGGTTAGATGATCGTATATCTGCCTGTGAACTGTGCCAATACACATAAACATCGGGGTCGTTGCCAAGAGTTATACCGTATAGCAGGGCATCGTAATTATGGAATGCGAGTGTCGACTGCAGATCAATATCTGGTTGCAATACAACTTCAAGCGCAACACCGGCGGCTCTCCACTGCTGTTGAAGCACCTGCGCTACATAGGCGTACTGGTCGCTACTTTGGGTGTATAAACTAATGGCGAGCTTCTGACCGTTTTTCTCACGTACACCATCTGGCCCTACAACCCAGCCAGCTGATTCAAGCTGTGCCTTGGCTGCTTCAAGATCGTAACCAAACTGAACTTTGCTAGGGTCGTATCCAATATGACTTGCAAGTAGCGGGCTCTTGGCCGCAACAACAGGATAGCCAAGTCCCTGGATAATTTCTGCTGTGTTTGTTGCCTTGACAAGAGCCTGGCGAACTGGCTTCTCTGACAATATTGGATTACTAAGCTTTAGGAATATCATTGCTTCGGCATTGAGTGGCACACTATAGACCTGCATTGATGCAGTACTTGGAGTCGGCTCTGGTGCTGCATCCAGACCACCTGCTGCTGTCAGCTCTCCTCGCTCAAAACTACGCGTGAGTTGTTCTTCGTTGTGAAAGGCTCGCAGTATAAATCTATTGAGTTTTGGTTTACCCGCAAAATAATTATCAAATGCCACAAGGCCAATTTGCTCTTCGCGAGTTTCGGGATTATCCCCACTCACCTGCACTGTCTCCCAGGCAAATGGCCCCGAGCCAACTGGACTGCTTGTATTAAAAGAAACCGAGCGCAGTTGCGATGCAGGAATGTTATCGAGCAAGTGTTTTGGAACGATACCATTTGTTAGTGAATGCGGGAAGGACGCTAGTGCGTGGGGCAATGTGAATACCACTGTTCGATCATTAACTGCCTCAATCGTGACATTCTGCCAGTTAGGCTGCAGTGGGGATTTGGCATCCGGCTTTTGTATCGTCTGATAGGTAAAGACGACGTCGTCAGCTGTAAGTGGCTGGCCGTCCTGCCACATAACACCTTCTTTGAGTGTCACAGTATACACAGAACCCTTGTCATCAACATCAAGCGTCTCCGCAAGATCACCTACGAGTTGGTCCTGACTGTCGTACTGCAACAAGCTAGAAAAGACAAGACGAGCCACACTGGCATCGACAGCACTCGTTGCATACAGCGGGTTGGCATTAGTAAAGCTGCCAACTATACCTTCTGTGTAAGTGCCGCCTGGCGCTGGTTGTAGTGTCTGATAAAATCGTGATAATCCACGACTCTGAGCAACAACACCACCAACCAGCAAAATAAAAAGTAAAACCCAAGTTATAACAAACCGCCACACGCCACCCAGGCGACCAAGTCGCTTAAAAAAGTGCTGCTCCAGTCGATCCTCGGCCTGCTGACCCATAGTTTCGACTTGCTTCTGACTCCGTTTAAAACGTCGGCGCCAACGCAGTTTTGTAGCGCGGTCTACCATAGTATCCTCGCTAGGAAATAATTATGCTTAGCAATATTGATGCGGCAAACACAAAAGCCACAATGATCGTCAGCTGATAGATGGTCTTATCCGAGCCACGACGCACAGTGTTGATCTCTGCGCCACCGCCAAAACCAGCGCCAAGACTAGCTCCGCGTGTCTGCACAAGAATAAGTATAGTCATAAGCACCGCGCTGATAATCGTAATATAGTCCAAAAAACTCATCGCTCCTCCAGTATAGCTGTCACGAGGTAGTTTACCAACCCGATAATCATACCTGCAAGCAAGGCAGCACCAAAATTTGTAACTTCAAGAGGAGTGTAGAGTTTGCTGGCTAGCAATAGCATCAGTGCATTGATAATGATCATAAACAATCCAAGACTAAGCAGCAGAGCAGGCAAAGACAAAATAACAACTATTGGCTTAATAATCGTGTTGACCAGTGCTAGCACAAAACCGGCAACAACGATGACCCACAGACTATCCTGGTAGGCAATCTTATCTGTCCCGAGGACGCCCGCAGCAATCCAGAGCCCAAGGGCACATACAAACCAACGAACTATAAACCTAACCAAAGAATTTTTCATAATGCTTACGTTCATTGTAGTTTACTTTAGAGCGGCTGGCAAACTCAGCTCAACTGCTCATAACCCTTTGGAGTAATCAAGATGTCGTCCTCAATGCGCACACCAATTCCCTCATCAGCAATATAAATTCCAGGTTCGATTGTCATCACAACGCCTGGAGCAAGTGGCGCGTCATAATCGCCCACATCATGTACATCAAGCCCAAGGTAATGCGAAGTACCATGCGGAAAATATCGTGATACTTGGTCTGGGGCATTTGATGTAATAAGCCCGAGCTCCAGCAAAACAACACCCATCTGCTCGCGCACTAGTCGCTCATTTTGGCGTATGGTTACTCCTGGTTTGGCTAGTGATTTTGCATAGGCGGCTACCTGTTCAACAGCAGCCACCACAGCTTGAATTCGTTTATTTGGCTGCAGTATGTAGGTGCGGGTTATGTCAGCCGCATAGTGCCCGTACTCGGCGCCAACATCTAGATAAACCAGATTATTGGCTAATTTGGCGTTATTGTCCTGGTAGTGCAGGTGACATGTATTATGACCGCTGGCAATAATTGACCCAAACGCCTCACCACTTGCTCCGCGTCTCCGAAAACCGGCAACAACGTCCGCTTCTATTTCGTATTCATATTTGTATTTACTAATTTTTTTGTGAACTTCAGCAAGTGTTTCGTTAGTGATTTGAACGGCATTTCTAATCGCTGCTATTTCTTCGGGCTGCTTGATCATGCGTGCACGGCTGAGCAGTCGGCGGATGTCTTGTCGTGAGGCGCTGGTATTACACTCGCGCACAAAGCGATTAATGCGCCGAGCACTTGGGTTCATAAACATGCCGTAGCGCTCACTATACGCAGGTGGAACTGCAGGCATGCCAATGCTCTGAGCACTCGCGAGCGCCGCGGCAAGTTTCTTCGTGCCCTCCTCACCTACCAGGACAGTGTCCACTCCTGACATACGCTGAAGTTCCCGCGTATCGTACGGTGCACCAAATATCTTTTCGTTGGGACTTTGCTCGGGCAAAATAAGCATGCTCGTGCCATTACCATCAATGGACAATATTGCATCAGGCACTTGTATGCCACATAGATACCAAAAATTACTATCTTGCCTAAATGCAAACGGACCGTCACCATTACGTTGCAATAACCCGTTCGCAACCACAACGAGAACATCGGCCTTACTTGCTTCTCGAAGTTTGGCGCGATTCTGGACGAAAAACGAAGATTTAAACATTGTTATAATCTACCATGCTTTTTGCGATAATGCTGGCCTTGCTCGTACCGACTACCGCAGAAAGTTCTTGTTGGGTTGCCCGTGAAACAGCCTTGAGGCTACCGAAATGCCGCAACAACTTCTTGCGTGTTGCAGGACCAATGCCAGGTAACTCTTCGAGTACGCTCGTGGTCTGACGCTGGCGCTTGAGTACGGTATGGTA
>JAGQNJ010000020.1 GCA_020428115.1 Candidatus Saccharimonadota bacterium | reverse complement strand
GTCGTAGGCTGTGAGTATGATGGCGTAATTGCCGTTGTAGCCCGCACTGTTCCAGTTGTAGGTGATGTTACTCGTATCAGTACTAACGTAGCTGAGAATATTGGTGTTGGTACTAGTGTCGCGAATGCGGAGACGCCAACGAACCAAGTGTGCATCACTTGCTGTTCCGCTGATTGCAACCACGCCACTTGTGCTTGATCCATGGACAGGGGTTGTCAACGTAGCGAGGGGCCGCGTGTTATCAATAGTAATATTATTGACTGTGCGAGTGGTTTGGAGACCGTCACCGTTTGTTGCGGTGAAAGTAAAGTCATACACACCATCTGTGAGCCCTAGGGCATTTGTGTCGAGTGGGTATTCCCAACGATTTTGTGTGCCATCAAATACCATTGCGTGAGGACCGCTGTTCACCGGTCCTGTAACACTGAGACTTACATCGCTAATTGCGCTGTCTGGATCAGACGCCCAGGCTCGTGTTTCGAATATACCGCGCACATGACGGCCATCGGCTGGTCGAAGATTGCTGATGACTGGCGGAGTTTCGTCTAACAGAGCCGTTCCATACGGAGTGCCAAAGTTATCAGCATGGTACCTTGCAGATGATTCGCTGCCGATGGTGCCGCTTACAACCGTATTGGCATGTCCGGTCGTGACATCACCGCTTGTATAGGTGACAGTATCAATGGTGTTCGCAAGGTCATCGTATACGGTAATCGTATCCCCACTATTGCTAAGTGACATACCTGCCCAGCTATCGCTACAGACAACCCCACCATTGCTAGCAGTTGAGCTATTTCTGCAGATCACGGCCGCAGTTCCTGGGGCAATTATGAGACTGCCGAATGTGTGTGCACTTCCCCCATCGTCGATACTCCAGCCACTTAGATCAATTGCCGCCCCGGTATTGTTGTGAAGCTCTATCCACTCACCATCGGCGTCAGCGATTGTTGCCGAATCAGCCATGAATTCACTGATGGTTATATCGCCACTGCTAGCTGCGCTGGCAACGCTAGGTGTTACAGCAACAAAAAACGGTGCGCTCACTAAAAGCATCACCGCGACTATACTTGATAATTTCTGATGCAGCGTATGTGCTGCTTTGGTGCTCCAACTTGACATAGCAACCTCCCCGAAGCCTCTATTGGATAACAGTATTATACTACGTGTTTACACAAAATAAAAATACTTATGTTTGGCTACAATACTGTCTGCGATTGGGGGTGCTATGGGGTGGCAGGTGCAACAGGTGGCACTTGGTTGCAGGTGCTGATATTAGGGCGGTTTTCGAATCTGTCAGATAGCCAGGCGATTGCCTGCGGAGCACTTACTGGTGCAAGCTTAATGTGTCCTACCTCAGCAAGCCATAAACTTGCCAGATTGGACCTGGCTTCACAGGCTCGCTCAATATAGAGCGCTGTGGTGCTAGGCAGAACAACTTGATCGGCGGTACTTTCGACTACAAGCAGCGGTTGGTTTGGCTGTAGAATCGGCGCTGTTTGTTCGGTAGCAACTTGTTCCCATACAGGCACGTCCATTGGGTTCTGTGAGAAGAACTGTTGTTTAAGCCCAGAGCGTATGAGGCCTTCTTCGCTTGCCTGCTCGATGCACTTTTCGGCGATTCGTTTGTAGTTCTTTTGCCCGGCTTTGCTAAGGACTTGCTCGGGTGACAAATCGGGGTAAGCCTCGGGCCAGGACAGCATTACCTCAGGCCCAATCACCCAATTAAGTGGCGACCCATTGCCCTGTTGGTCCAATAGCGCTTTGAGTTCAGCTGCAGGAGCAGATGCGATAGTGCCTTTGAGTGTAAATTCGGGTGCGTATTCATGAGCCAGACTACTACTGAACAGCGCAGAGTGACCACCCTGAGAGTGCCCCCAGATAGTAATATCATTACCCATGTTCGTGCCAGTAAGTTGTTTTGCGGCACGTACGCTATTAAGTACATCATATGCTTCGTCTTGGCCCACAAGATAGCCCTCAGTGCCAGCGGTCCCGAGCCCAGCGTAATCCGTTGCAGTTACCACCCATCCGCGCTGTAACATTTCTGCAAGTCCTGGAATGGTTGCTGCGGGGTCGGTTGTTCGTGACGGCGCGCAAGCATCCCCCATACCGAGAGTGCCATGCGCCCAAGCAACCACAGGTCGTGGCGTGTTTGTGCTGGTTGTGGGTATAAAAACCATGCCGGAGCTAAAGGTATATGAACCGTCTTTCCGCTGGGTGCGATACAAAATTCTATAGCCATCACCACCCTCTACAGTTGTTTCAATTGGTTCACTTCGTATTAGCTCACCGGGTGCACCCTCGAGTGTCTGATTTTCGGTGCTGTAAAATGGTGCTAATGCTGTTTGCTGACGCTGAACTTTGAGCTTACCATATCCCCACCATCCAAACAGCCCAACAATAACAATAAGCACAAAGGCTGCAATTACCTTCAGAGCATGATGTTTACGGCCTCGCTGTTGAGGTTTAGTCATAAGCATTATTCTAGCACACTAAGCTATAAATATTCTCTACGACCTGAAGTGCAAATCGGTGTGATTTAGTATATACTTAACTTCGAAAGTAGCTTATGTTTAGTAACAGGCAATTATTTGTAGCATTCAAGGTTCTTATTATTTTGACAGTGTGTGGCTTCTGGGCTGGTACTGCTATTGCGTATTTTGGTGTCCAAAATGCTATCACGACCCGTGTCGAAGACAGAATGTTCCAAGATACATCATCGATTAGCCGTAACCTGAGCCGCCAGATGGCTACGTACTCTGACCTGCTCTACGATGTGCGAGCGTACGTGCTGTTCGACGCATCAGCTCGGTTTGGCGAAAAACAGTGGCAAGATTACATAGTGCTCAAAGATACCTTCAATAGGTATCGTGGTATTGGTGCCGTTGCGCTCATTAAGTACATAGCGAATAACGATACCGAGGGAGCGACAGCACAAATGCGCGAGACATTCCCGGGCTTTGATAGTATATGGCCAGCATCTGAAACACGCGATTACGCAGTAGTCGGATTAGCCAGCTACAGTGAAGAGCTCCAGAGTTCTGAGCTAGGATACAACTTGTTTAGTGACGGAATGCGCAAGCAAACTTTAGAAAAAGCAGCTGAACGTCGCCAGCCCGAGGCGACACCACCGGTAACTCTGGTCAGTGGAGATGACGGGTTTATTATTAGTCTGCCGATCTATGAACAGGATTCTACGCTTTGGGGCTTTGGAAATGTTGCGTTCAAGTCAGAAGTGTTTTTTGAGGATGCCTTTAAGGATGTTCCAAGTGAGTTTAATATCCGCGTGACTGATGTTACAGACGAACAGGAATACCCATTGTATAGCCGCTCATTACTGAGTAGCCCACGTGATAGTATTGTTCGTGAAGACATTCTGAGCGTAGCGCATCGCAAATGGCGTATTACGTATAGTGTTCCAGAATCATACTATACAGAGGGAGTTTACCGAGTTGTACCACTGTTGATCTTACTTGGTGGAACGATACTCAGCGTGACCGCGCTGGTGCTTGGCAGTATTCTGATTCGTATCAATAAGAAGCTCTATGACAACAACAAGCGCGCTTAACGGCGGCGATTAGTATATGTCCTGGTCTTTGCTCGGATTTTTTTGGTGACAAATGCGTCGAACAAAAGCATATCGATACAGAGCAGAATGATAACGAGCGACATTAACACATAGAGTATTTGTTCCGAGCCAGACAGTGGCATTGCTGGACCGATGCCAACGACAGATGCGACTCTGCTAACGATATTGTTCCGCGAAAAGCGAGAGCTAACAGGTCGTAGGCCATTCTGGCGTTCAGTCGGGGTTAGTACGGCAGTATCCGTTACTTCCCCCTGGCTATTACTCACTACCGTTACGTTAACGGCTGCTGAGTCTGGCCCTGGCCGACCGTACGCATCAAAATTGAGTGCCGTTATGACATTAAGCCCAGATAATAAGCCAATATTGATGGTGAACGTTCCCTCTACCGAGCATGTACCCGTACCTGCTTCGGCGCCTTGGTTATACACAATAACGAGCAGATTGCTCTGGCATGTTCCCATGACCACCAGTGGTGTTGCGCTAACCACAGAGTTATTCTGGGGTGAGGTAATGGTTGCCGGTGTGCTTGGCGGTGGCCCTTGAACAACTGCAGTAATACTTACTGTTCCGCTTTCGGTAACTGTTTGAGCTGCTGCACGCGGTGCTAAGATAAAAACGACGCCACACAGACATGCTATAAGCAACACCAGTAAGCTACCACCATGAAGCTTGCTGCGCATACGTAAACCTACCTTCGGCTACTGTGTTGGCCGGCTTTTCGGATGATGCGCTGGTGATATCTCTTGATGGCTTTTCGCCCAAGCCATATCAGCAGTGCGAGTAGAACGAGTACGAGGAGAATTAGCTTGTAAGGGATGACCCAGAAAGAAGTAGTGCCGAGCAATACACCACCAGTGGTGCCATATGCCATATCAACCTCCACGTTGTAACGCCCAAACATGTTCTTTTGTTCTAGCACTTGCTCAAAGCGGCGAGTGCTGTCTGGCAGGACGTTGCCACCTGTGTTGTTGATTTGCAAGCTGGAAATTGTTTTGCCGAACATATTTTTGACCACTGCGTTTCCTGTTGGCTTGAGGTGAACATTGCCTGTGTTTGTAACGCGCTCGACAACCGTTATAGGACCTCGTTCAAATGTAGTGCCCTCTTGGCCATTTTGTGCGACAAATAGATCGGTGAGCTCCAGGGATTCGGTAATATCCCCTGCTACACGTGTGAGCACAAGTGTTCCGACACTTGCGGACATGCTTACATTATCGGGTGTTTGCCCTGGTGGTGTGCCACTAAATCGTATGACGCCGTAGTGCCCGCCTGCCTCTGCGTTATCTGGTACATTGACATCTACTTTGAGCACGCGGCTTTCTTTGGACTTAAGCGTCATATCTGGGATCGGATCTACCCACTGTGCAAATGAGTAGGCGCTGCTACCTGCTTCTTGATCCATGAGAATCTCTGGATTTCCGGTTTCGTCTTTAGCGCGGAAATCGTTAACCGACGAGGTGAGATCAAGTGTTCCGGCAGTTACGTTTGTAACTTTTAGAGTCAGGGTATAGGTATGGTCACGCTCGGCATTGAGCTCAACAAGCACCGGCGATATCTGGATTCCCTGCGCGGGACCATCATTTTGGGCGCGTAGCGGAAGAGTTGACGCAAAGACCGCAACCAGAACCAGCCCAATGGTCATGAGTACACGAACAGTGTTGTGTTGTAACTTCCCAATCATTTGCAGTAATTATACCAGTAAGCAATTATTTGTGCACCATCGCAAATAAATTATTCGTTCAAATTTATACAAATGGTCGCGCGTGTACTACTAGAACGTTGCCGTTGCAACATAGGTAAGTACTGTTGAGTAGCTACCTGCTGCTTGGTTGCCAGCAATGTTTGCGATGTAACTTACTGTATATGTGTTTGAGTTCGTGGCACCACCTGCTGAAGCAACAGTATCGCCGCTTACAAACCTGAATGAGTTAGCAGTGTCATAGTTTGTCGCTGCTGCACCTGTACCGCTACCACTAACGTTTGAACCCACGCTTGGTACAGTATTTGCTACGAGGTTAATGCCAAACTGACCCGTACCTTGCGATGAAGATGCGTTAGCTGCCATAGCAGGAATTGTGTTGGCACCTGAAGTAAGTGTTGCGCCACTTACGCTAATTGTGTAGCCAGAACTGGCATTTGTAGAGGCAGACATGGTTGAAGTAGCGCTCCCAGTAGTCGATGGTGTAAGGGCACCCAGTGCTGCTGTTGCACTTGACAGGGTGAAGGTTAGGGTTTCATCGACACTTGCAGTTACGGTAATCTGTCCTGCTGTTGATGAGGCAAAGGTACCGGTGTCGACCGCTGTTGTCCAGCTAGCATCAGAATATGTAGTCATGCGAACAAAGAATGTGGAGTTTGTTGCACTCGGGTTGGTGACGTTACTAAATGATACTGTTGTTGTGCCTGTTGGCGCGGCGGAGTTACCCGATTTACTGAGACGAAGACTACCTGCAGTAGAGGTGTTTACCGTCCAACCCGATGCATCACCGAGGTTGGTTGGCTGAGCTGTAAGGGTTGATGAGCTGTTGGAGAAACCGCTTGGGGTTGTACAGGTGCCACTAGCCGTTGTACATACCGCGAAGGCAGCTGACTGCAATACGGTTGATGATGGTAGCACAAAGCTAAATCCATAAGTGGTTGTTGCCGAGGCGACAGAAGAGCCGAGTGTAAGCGTTCGGCTTGTCGCTTGCGCTGCACGTACCTGCCCTACTGCAAAGAATAATAGCGAGCTCGCGCCTATAAGAACGGCAGTGATTAATAGACTAGATAGGCGGAGTTTTAGTTTTTGTATACGCATTGTTTTCCCTCTTTGAATACCTTTATTATGCTACTATACATAAGTACTATGAAAGCTGTCAACACATTGCATAAAAATATTTTCTTGTTTGTTATTTTGGTCATTTTGTATGTATCACTCGTACTTACCCACTTGCAGGCTTCTCCCTACGGTGCAGGTGTTTATAACGCAGATGTACCTTACGGCGGCGAAACCAGTTTGGCTATAACCACAGGTGGTAACGTTTCGATTCAACTTACTCCAACAGAGGCGGGTACGCTCGGTACTGCCAGTAACGATGTAACAGTTACATCAACTGACGTTGTCGGCTACAAACTATATATAAGCTCACTGACATCCAGTAATATGACCAATGGCGCTGCAACTATTCCTGCCTCAGCTAATGTGACACCCGCAAGTCTGGCAAATAACACCTGGGGCTACAATACAGATGCCTCAGCTAACTTCGTTGGCAGCACGACAACCGAGACACTTATCAAGGACGCCCCTGGGCCATATTCATCTGGCGATGTAACGACAGTGACATACGGTGTCAAAGTTGACCAGGGCAAGCCTGCAGGTAACTACACCACGACTGTTGTTTACACAGCAGTGCCACAGACTCAGTAGGGCTTACGGGTTAACGGAGCTGCGTGCTTGCAACTACCTATTGCTGTGCTTTTGCTTTAAGATTTCGCTTATTTTTGGTGTTGCGTAAAAGTTTGTGGGCGAGCCGATAGACCGTATATACAATGATTCCCAGCAAGGTTATAACAAGCAGCATAGCCCACGGTGGACAATACACTACAGTGTGAGTCTGTTGCTCTAGCCCACCTTGCGGGGGCGCGTAACTGTACGTTACACGGTAAACGCCTGGCATGGTCCCCAGGTCAAGCTGGCCAGTAATCTGTCTGGTTGTGTGTGGTAGTGTTAGCGCACGCAGTTGTTGCGATTGGCTTTTGTTTGACAGCGGCCATGGATAGTATTCAACGCCGATTCGGGTGTCCAGGTGTATATTGCCTTGGTTGGCGACTCGAACGCTCGTATCAATAATATTGGTGCTCGTAAACCACGGCATATCAATAGTTAATAACTGGCCTTTTCGAGCAATGTCGCCCACCACCTCAAGATATACCAGTGACGCAACCCGCGTGACTTCATTAATATCATTCGTATTTTCTGGTTCTAGGTTTGTGGCAATCAGCGCAATATAGTAACCGCCTGGTGTTGCATCAGGCGGAACAGCCAGGCTATAACTCACTTCCTTTTTCTCTCCAGGTTCTAATATAATCTTTGGATCAACGAATCGAACCCACTGAGCGCTATCGTTAACAGAAAAGCTATAGTCATATTGCTCGCCTATAACATTAAAATTCTCCGCAGTGAGTTCTATGGTGAGCCGTTTATCGGTTTCATTGGTTAATTTTAGTTTTGCGCTGGAGGTATTTCCCGGTTCATGGGCAACGAGGGTTCTGAGTGGCGCTACTTTGACACCCTGTTCTTTGGGTGCGACTGCATACACCAATGAGCTGCTCATAACAACAATAATTAAAGTAAAGATTCCCAACCCAATGAGCAGTTTTTTGATCATGTTATGCTCGCTTGATAAGCGTGACACGTATGTCACTTACCGCATTTATATAATTACGTATGGCAAAAGCCTGGGTTTCTTCACTGCGGTTCTGCCACTCAGGGGCAACGATATAGCCATAGCTAAAATCAAAGTCGCACTTGACTGGGTAGTGGGTTAGTTTGTTGTCTTCGCGCCACTGTTTATTGAGATACAAAAAGCTTGCCTCCGATATTGCGCGGTGATGCGTTGGGTCTTGCCAGGCACGCATGCTGGAATAGTACGGACAGGTGATGGTTGCGAAACCCTTGATTGGGATATTCGGGTTTGCGGGGTCAAACTCAGCCGGCTTGAGTATGCGGTACAGCTCATCAAAAAACTGGAAGAACGGGTCATTGTAACTATCCCCATGCGGAATATGTTCGACGAAGTTGCTGCACTCTATTTCATCAACAGAATTGTTTTTGAATGGCTTCCAGGGGAACTTTAGCAGATCAACCTTGTAATCGGCCGATGCTGTTTTGATAATATCAACTCCTTTGAAGCCGTCTGGTTTATGATCGCCACATGCGAGTGAAAGTTTGAGCGGTGCTTGTTTGGCACGTGTAGCTTTAGCTTTGGTTGGTTTTTTGGGTGTTGCTGGCATAGTTACTCCTTTACCACATTATCTGGGTTTGTGAATCATAGTGACCGACTTTAACACGTGAATCGCAGGCAAACTTGTATCCAAACTCTCGCGCCTTCTGGAAAAACCAAAGGTCTTGGGTGTAGGATCTAGCTCCTTGTCCGGGGACAACTTCTTGGATAGTTTTGAACCATTCGCCATACGTAAAGCGTTTGTCTTTGAACATCTCAAGTCGGAACAGCGTAAAGCCCATGCCGAGTCCATTACATGGCGTGACGGTGTCGGGCTGCGGTATCTGAGGAATGAAGTTGATTGGCATAACGTTTGGGTCGCCATAACACATTGGTTGCCCGCCTTCACCTTTGGTCCAATACAGGGCGCCGATCGCATCGTACTCATCGATTGATTCGTACAGTTTGAGCAGTCCGTCTGGTGGCGGAGCGTTGTCTTCTTCGAGCGTCAATATATATTTGAACTTAGCGAGCTCCGGGTTTTCGAGGATCATCTTGAGCACTTGGTTGTACGCTTCACCGACTTCCATACCTTCCATAAAGAGTGGGCCGATGACTTGTTGATTCATCGGGCGCATCAGGCCTTGCCAGTTTTGAACAATACGTGCTGGAATCATGCCCCGAGTCGGGCAGACAATTATCGTGGATAGATCACGGTATGTCTTGTGCTTTTCGAGGCGTGCGCTGTAGTCACTGGCATTGTGCACACCAGCATTATCAGGCACCAAAATCTGTGGTCTTGTCATAGAACTCCTAAATTTCTGTATGCAAGTATATCACGCCATTGACACAGATATATGTCCAAATTGCGGATCAAGTGTGCCGTTGCCACCGCTGCCGACAATCGCCAGAAATATATCATCTGCATGTGTATCTGGGCTGATCTCAATCCAGCCACTATCGAGAAATGTATTAACATTGTCAATTGGTACGGAAACCTCTGTAACGCCAAGATCGACATAGTTACTTACATTGGTGCTAAATGTCGGTGAATATTTTACAGTTAGTTTGGCACCTGCGGCTCCTGCTGTACCCTGTTTATTAACCTTAAGCCGAACTAATGACATGCCCTCGGTATCAACAAGAGTTATGTGACGATGTGAGTTAAACAAGAATGAGTTGGCGACAGGCATGTTTTTATAGGTTGCCGCTCCATCTGTCCTTGCATGTATGGTAATGTGTACTGCCCAAGGTCCTTGACGCATAGTTCTCTCCTAATGTTTATTAAACGGTTCCGTTGATCATATGCCACGATGGTGGTCGTGCTGCAAGGCTGTTGCTGCCCCTGAGCTGAGAAAAGGCAACAGAACCAGGCATAGCGGAGGTTGTTGCCGAATAATAGCCGATACCTATCGGCCATTGCACGGTTGCGTTACTTGCTTCGTCCCACATGCCACTAACATTGGAGTTGAGCTGGCTGACAAGCATCTGGCTCAGGGTTGCATTTGCTCCTGCCGTTGTGGTGCGGCTGACAATACCGACGAAATAGCGTCCGTCAGGAATGGTTGTGGACCACCCCATAGTGAGAAGCCGAATACCGCGCTGGCTTGCCGAGCTGTTATTACCAGCATAGCCGAGCGAGACTGATGTTGATTGGCTATGCGCCAAACTCAGGCTGCTGTCGTTCCGAGTATAGAGGCCAAACCACAGCGATGCGGAGAGCGAGCCCGTGGTATTAGAGGCGTTGGTAAAGTACACAGGGAACACTACCCGATCAACTTGCACTTCTTCACCAACTGATGGTGTCGGCACGGGTACAAATCCAAGACTCGCTTGGCCGGCTTGCCCAGCTACGTTGACGCCCTCATTGTAGGGGAACCACATAGTCGCAAATGTTGTATTGCCTGCCCCGCCGCCACCGGATATCGTAATTGTATTGCCACCTGCGCCGGTTGACTGGCTCAACGTTATATTGTCGCCACCAGCAAATACTAGCTGATTTGTCGCCATGCCAGTCGTTCCACTGGTGTTGCCAATATTGCTCATGCCGGCTGTAAAGCCAGCTCCACCGCCATTGGCACCACTAATCGTCACGGCGTTGCCGTTTTGACTAAGCGTAATGTTATTGCCACCAGCAAGGGTTAATGTTCCGGAGCTTACTTGCGCCATAGCGCCAGCAGTGTTACCAGACAGGGTTACGTTATGGAGGTTTTGGGTTTGTACTGTTTGGGTTGGCGCATCGATGGTAACAGTCGCAACCCCACCAGCAGCTGTTGATTGGGATAAGCTCACAGCATTGTTGCCAGCAAGAATGTACGAACGTATCACCGTACCCGTGTTGCCGGCTGTATTGCCGCCGGTTGATACACCAATTCTAATCGGTGGTTGCACCGAGACGTTAACTTGATTGTTGGTCATGTCCAGCGTGACACCACTAAGTGCGTTGAAACTAAGCGAGCGCGCATCGGCAGAGCCGGTGCTCGTGCCTGCGGTGTTACCAGTGGCGTATAGTCCGATTGATTGGTTGGTCTGTGTGGGCCCCGATACAGTTATAGTTGCCGATGAGGCATTCACACTCTGGCTGAGCGTAATGTTATTGCCTCCCGCTAACGCAAGCTGCAGTGCCGATCCACTAATGACACCGCTGGTACCAGCGGTGTTACCAAGGTTACTAATGCCAAGTGTATTGGTTCCTGCGCCACCCCCCGCACCGCCAGATATGGTTATTGCGTTACCATTTTGGCTGAGCGTAATGTTATTGCCACCAGCGAGCGTTACCGTACCCGTGGAAGCAAGTGCGCCAGCACCGGCGGTGTTGCCACCTACAGTCATATTAATTCTGCCGCCGTTTAAGGGAGGAGTGTAGCTCATAAGATGCCTATATTATATACCAATTAGAGCCATTAGAAACGACCGTAATTGATGTGTATTGTAGGTCCAGCGTCTGGCTGGTGGCGCCATCGATTGTGTCGCTGCCAGCGCGTTGGACGGTTACGGTGTTACCTGAGTTGTCGATGCGTTTGATAAAAAACCGATAGCCACTTGAGCTACTTGCAGCTGGCAGAGTTATGGTTATGTTGCCGCTTGCTGCATCTGCCAGCAAGACTGTATCACTAGTAGTGACTGTATAGTTGCTTGTCTTTGTCGCGGTATTAAACGTAACATCACCCCAAGTGGGCAGCCCGCCACTGACTTTGAGCATATTGTTACTACTGCCAATCGGTAGTCGGGTTAATACGCCGCCCGAATTACGATAGTACATGTCACCTGTTGCACCCGATGAATCATCGTACGTTGCGACAGTCTTACGCACGCTGCCAGTTGTAATAGTGAAATACAGCGTATCGCTGTTGAATTCCATAGCCCCGGCTTCAGGGCTTGATAGCAACGTACCAGAACTAAATTTAAGCGGGGCTGTTCCAGCAGTAGCGGTGCCAGGTCGAATAGTTATTGTCTTATGGCCGCCATTGGCAGCGTTGTCGGTACCGGTGTTGTAGTGCTCTTTCTCAATAAACTGGTTGAGGATCTCTCCCCAAGCACCATCATCACCATCAACGACCGGTAGCCTTTGTTCAGCCATACGCTAAACTCCGTACTTTCCGCCCCCAAAGCCTCGCTTTATATTTGTAGCCTGAGTAAGCTTGCGTGTCTCAGGGTGTGATTGTAGCAACAGTGATACCACGGAGTTGATACCAATAACACCCAAGAACACTACACCCAAATGCCGCAAAAACTGTTTGCGACTCATCGGCTTTTTCATGGTCTTGCGCACGAAATCGTTATCGAGCATATTCATCCCTCTGCCCCCATTATTGGGCTTATGCTAGTAATAATAACGGAATCGTTTTCAAAATTCTAGTCTTTCGTAGACTAGCCGAGATTTTGGAGCGGTGGCCGAACCACATCCATGATAAGCGACGATTTGCTTGGTCGCTTATCATCTGTAATGTTCAGTTGAGTTGCAGCAACAGCTTGTGCGGGCTCGGGTTGCTTCGACTGCTTTTGCGGGGCTACAACAAACCCATCCATACTGCGCATTGCCTGTTGTGCCGGTGCTGTGCGGGTCATTGCAGTGGCTACTGGGGTTGTCTGCACTGTGTTCGGAAGAGGCTTCGCAACAGTAAATACAGGAGTATTCGCCTGGCGCTTGCGGTATCGGCGGTTCGCGATAGATACCACTATTGCTCCCGTCTCGAACAGTATGATAATAGGAACTGCAAGGAGCATTTGATTGATTGGATCAACGGTTGGCGTGATTACACCTGCGACAATAATC
>JAGQNJ010000001.1 GCA_020428115.1 Candidatus Saccharimonadota bacterium | reverse complement strand
CCCACGCTCGAACCCATTTTAGCACCAAATGTGAGAAATGATATTTTCGGCGGGTCGCCCCCGACCCGACCCGCCGAACTGCTCCGCAGGGGTTTGTAATTTGTTTTTTAGGACATATGTGTCGGCATAGCCGACACGCCCCTTTGTTCACAAGGTGTGAAATTGTATAATCATTACATGATGAACGAAGTTGATAGCAAGTCCAATAATTGGCAACAAGCATTAGAAATTTTTCTAGATAAGTGGCGAGATTTAGATTATGTTGAGGGGGTATTGGTAACAGGAAGTCAGGTTGTCGGTACGGCTACACAAAACTCTGATGTTGATGTACACATCATACTCTCACCAAACATAGATTGGCGTGAGCGTGGCAATGAGTTAGTCAATGATACTTTGATAGAGTATTTTGCTAATCCAGTTTTCTTTTTCCAGCAATACCTTGACGAGGACTACGCAAATAACAGTAAGCAAAATGCTCGTATGTTTGTTATTGGTAAAATCTTGTTTGATAAAAATGGCGAGGTAGCGAAATTAGTTAGTCAAGCCAAAACTTATATGGAACGGGAGTTTACCAAGCCAGATGATATATGGACTAATGTTGCTAAGTACGCAATATGGGACGAGTTTGACGGTCTGGACGACACTTACAGTGCCAAACAGCCCACGTTTGAGCATAGTTACCATCTTTTTTTGCAAAACCTATTAATAAAATATGCGAAGTTTATGGGGGCTGAAATACTCGCACACTCTAAACTGTACAAGTTCTTATCTTCGGAAGATTTCCGTTTGCGATACAAAATTGAACAACTCCCCGATAATGATTTTAATGCTCAATTTCTCCAAGCCTTACAACACAAAAGTCAAGATGATATGTACTCCTCTGCTAAAGCTTTGACGCAATTAGTATTAGATAAAATGGGTGGCTTTGAGATAGACGGCTGGAAACTCAGAACACCAGCGACTGGCGAAAGTCGCCGAATGAAGCATATGTCCAACAAAAAATGACGGCTGTGCCGTCAAATCTTGAAAAAATCCGTGTTTTGGTGCGCGGGGTGGGACTTGAACCCACAAGGTTTATTCAACCAACGGATTTTAAGTCCGTCGCGTATACCAATTCCGCCACCCGCGCACTTGGAGGCACGGACGAGATTCGCACTCGTGTAAACGGTTTTGCAGACCGTTGCCTAACTCCTCGGCCACCGCGCCATAGTGTACTTCACTATTCTAACAAAAAAGCCTCCCATACGAGACTTTCTGCACCAAATAACTATACATCTGTTTTAGCTATGTTCGCAACACTTGTTTACTGCATGTATACAAGTTGCAAGAGAATATACGTTATATTGCAATTCTGTTGCAATAAACAGTATACTTGAAACATGTCTGCTGATGATATTAACAATTTCAGGCAAATCATTACAAGCAACGGCTACCGTCTGACTCGCGCTCGTGAGGCTACCTTTCGCTTGCTGGTAAGCAGTGAGCCGCAGTCTGTCGCTAAAATACTCGCCAAGGCCAAGGGGACTGTGGACCGCGTGAGCGTATATCGTAATCTCGAGTTATTTGAAAAGCTCGGTATTGTGCACCGCGTGTACATTGGCTGGAAACACAAGATAGAGCTCTCAGATGATTTTGTTAAACATCACCACCACCTAAGTTGCCTTGGGTGCGGCAAGATTATTGATATTGAGGATGAATCGCATATCGATGAGTTTATCGAGCATGTAGCAGCGCGTGCAGATTTTGCACCACGCCGTCATATCTTTGAAGTCGATGGATACTGCCACGATTGCAAACCGACTAAGACTACTCGATAAATTGGTCTATATATGTCTGTCCAGCTGGTAGTTCTGGATACTGTGGTGTGATCCAGGTTCGGCCTTCATCTTTCCAGCGCTGGAAGCCACCATCCATGGTTCTAGCATCGATGTAGTCCATCTCCTCTAGCCTGCGTGTAGCAAATACGGATCTTACGCCACTTGCACAATATACAATAATTGGCACACTCTTTACTGGGATGATTCTTTCTACACACTCTTCCAGTACACCTCGTGGTATATGTATCGCCCCAGGAATTGCCCCCTCAAAGTACTCCTCTGACTGTCGAACATCAAGGATGATCGATGCGTTGTCTACACTGATTAGTTTGCTTGCCTCGCTTGTATCAATACTGGTAACACATTCACGTGCGTGGGCTAGATATGGTCTAAATCCTTGGTAATTTGCCATGCCTAAATAGTAACACTACAGAGAAATGTCCAACAACTTACAGGTGATCAACCCTCTACCGCTACATCAAATCCGCCGTAGGCCATTCGGCTACTTTGTACAGGCATCTCAAAATCTGCGTGGTCTTTGTACTGTTCTTCCATCTCGGCCATTACTTTTTTGTTTACTTCATCGCGGTGCTGTTTAGATTCGAACACGATAAACGAAAACCAGACATTTTCATCCCCGCTAGCATCTGCTATTTCCGTAAAGGTTCGTGACTTTTCTTCACCCATCTCCTGCGGCTTGAGGTCGTCACCTCGGCACTCAAAGTATTGCAGGGCACCATGCTTCATCCAGGCATCACGTCCCATTTCCGCCATCTTTTGATACTCTGCTTCTTTGCCTTTTGGTACTACCAGAACAAATCCATCAACATATTTTCCCATTTTATCCACTCCTTTTATTTAATGCGCTCTTATTTTACCATTCACCACAAAACAAAGAGGACACCAACAATGGTGTCCTCGTGCTGATAGCGCAAAGTTTAGTAAGATTTTGTTGCGCCTTGTTCTATTGCTTTTTCGGCATTTTCTTTCGACATCATTGCACACACGGTTGTGCCACATTTTTCGTGCTTGCCCTTGGCCATAAAGCCACCTTTTGCAGTTTGAACGATTTCTGGTGCTGAAAGTTCAGCGCCTTTTTCCTTGCATTTTACGCAGTATCCTGTAACCATGTCTGACTCCTTTTGATTCGATTATTATTTCGTAACTTACTATATCATAGCGCTTGATTAGCATATATCGACTATAAATAAAAAGCCCCAGCATAGCTGAGACGCTTTACTTGGTGAAAGATAGTTGATGCATTTCAAACATCAGCTATTGAACAAGTTAACAATCCATTACTCAGTAATCTTGCAGTGATATTCAATCTAGACAACAGCATAATATGAACCCTTACTGTACTAATGTCGAATCTTAAGGCAGGCAATATTTGTAATAGTTTGAATAAATTGTATAATAATAAATGTGAATCGGTATATCGAACCAGTTACTACAACTCTTGAGAACTGTGGGCTCAACCTAGATCAAGCCATAGTATTCGGTGGCAGTGTCCTGGCAATACACGGCATTCGTAAGGCTAATGATGTTGATCTGCTCGTAGATCTAGATGTCTTTAAACATATTGAGCAAGCCAGCCAATTACCTAACGGACAGTCGGTAGAGATTAAAGAGACGAGGATCCGTGGTGTCACATATCCGCCCCGACTCGTCACACCAGACAGGGTTACCCCTGGGGGATTACGTGTAGACTTAAGTGTTCCCTATGATCTTGAAGAGGAGCTTGCAAAGACTGATCAATTAACAGTTGATGGGCTAACTCTTCACTGTCGAACGCTCGCAGCAATTAGGAAGGCAAAGTCATGTGGTACTGGTCGCCCAAAAGATCTTATTGATATCTGGAAAATCAACCGTCATCTTCGTTCAACAAGCGTGTAATCTTATCTGCTGAGCCGCCCCATTACCAAAACAAAAACTCCCGAAAGGGGAGTTCTTATTTTGGTGCGGGTGGCGGGACTCTCCCAAAAGTTTCAGCTTTGCTGAACTTTTCGGCATGCCTCGCCAAGGGAAATAATTTTCGCCTTGGCTCCGGCCTTGCGAACAACCATCAGGCTGTTCTCACCCCCGACCTCATCGGCCGCGAGTTTGAACCAGCATTCATACCAACTAAAAAACCAGACATATAGTCTGGTCCTTCAGTTGGTGCAACATAGTTGACGCATTTCAAACGGCAGCTACGCTTGCTCAAGAGGATTATAAGCTAAAACATCTGGCTGAACAATTCCGACTTGCTGATAATTTGATATAAGTCCGCCCTGCTTTCAAACAGATAGATAGTTTATAATAAGCATATGTCTGAAAAAAGTGATGATGAAGTTATTGAGAGTATTGAAAATAAAAAGCCGAAGACCGCCAAAAAACGGACTTTGAGTAAGCGTTTCAAGATAATTGCGATAGTTTTGATAGCCATACTTATCGTTCCGCTATCCTATGCGGGCTATATTTACGCCGCAACCCCAACTGTTATACGAGAGCCGAAGCTAGAGCATTACCATTTCCGTATGCAGATATTGGTAAACGGTAAGGCTGAGAACTTTGCCGAAGATAAGTACCAGCAAGATTACGCCAAAGACCAGTGCAACGCCAACCTGCCTGAGCAACCTATCCACTTCCACGACCAAAAAGACCAGTTTACGCACATTCACTGGGAAGGTATGACTGGCGGTATGGTAATGAAGTATTACGGCTGGAACTATATTGGCGGTATCAATAAGGCACTAGGTTACAAGCTAGACAACCTAATGGATGTTCAAAAGGTCAACACGCACGGCAACTTCCTGCCAGCCGCACCTGATGACGCACAATTTTATATCTATACAGGTAACGAGAGCGACTATCAGGAAAAGAGTTTTGATGACTGGAAAAATCAAGACTTAGAGCAGTTCTTTGGCAATACCAGCAATTTCCCAGCTCACGAGCAGAACAAGCAGACCAGCTTGCTAGATAGAGTATTTCCTAAAGCATCAGCCCACGGCGGTGTTGAAGACGGAAACGATGGCGAGCCGGGCGAAGAAACCGAAGAAGAAAAACTGACCCGTATCAACAATATGATTGGTAATGTCGTTATCTTCGTGCAGAAAGACAAGCCGACTGACCAGCAAATAAAAGAAAGGTTCAATGACCTTGAGCCGTTATCGGATAGCACGTGCGGCGGTTAGGCAAACATTTAAGCGTTATTACACTGGCATTGGTAGTCGGTGCTGTTTTGACTGTCTGTTCTTTGGCTACGTTTAGTCATACCAGTGAAATAAATGCTGGTAGTTTGGCACAAAAAGGCTGCAACACTTCCTGTACATCACACGGTCAACCAGCGGCTATCAGTAGCCTTAGAGATGAAAAGGATGAAGACGATAAAGAACCAACACCGCCACTCTTATATTGGCAACAAATACCAATCAACTTCACTGCCTTATATGTAGCCCCTATTGTCTACTACCTTTTTGTTCATAAACGAAAAATCATACTCCTGACGGCACAACTGAGGTTTTGAGATTTACCAACTTTTAGTGGTAATTTCTTAATTTCAACAGGAGTAAAAAATGGATAGCAAAAGGTTTTGGATTATATTAGCGGTCATCTTAGTCGGCTTTTTTGGTTTTATTATGTTCAACAAGGATAAAACATCGGACAGCAGCGGTTCGGTATCTGCTCAAGGTTCAAGTAACTACTATGGCAAAGAAGATAGCCCCGTTACAGTTACAGAGTTTGTAGATTTTCAGTGTGAGGCGTGTTATGCCTACTACCCTTATGTCAAAGAGGTAAAGGAAAAATATAAAGATAAGGTTCGTTTTCAAGTACGCAACTTCCCGATAACTTCTGGTCATCAATTCGCTATGCAAGCTGCTCGTGCAGCCGAGGCTGCGGCAAGGCAGGGTAAGTTCTGGGAAATGCACGACAAGATATTTGAGGGTCAGAAAATTTGGGAACAAACCCAAAACCCACAGACTTACTTTGACCAATATGCTGAGGCAGTCGGACTTGATATGGAAAAATACCGTACCGACCGAGATAGCTCAGACGTTGCTGCTGTCATCAATAAAGACTTGGCAGACGTAAAAGAGTTAGGCGGCACAGGTACACCAACATTTGCTATAAACGGCAAAAAGGTAGAAAAAACTGCACCATCAGTTGAGGCATTATCGCAGATGATTGACGATGCACTCGCTGAGGCAGAAAAACAATAGAGAGCGTAGAATAAAACAATGGCACATACTCACGAACCAGATAGCGGCAATACGTTCAAGCTAGGGTTGATACTCAACACGGGTTTTACGATATTTGAGATGGCGGTCGGTGTTATCACAGGTAGTCTTGCCCTTATTGCAGATGCTACACATAACCTGACAGACAGCCTCACACTTGGAATTGCCCTCATCGCTGAGCGGATAGGTAAGCGACACGCTGATAATAGACGCTCATACGGCTACGGACGGGCTAAAATCATAGCCTCACTGCTCAACGCTGGCATCCTGGTTGCCATTGCAACGTTTATCGGCTTTGAAGCTATACAGCGGCTAGATGAACCTAAAGACGTGCCTGGACTGACCATTGCAGCAGTAGCTGCCATCGGCATAACAATAAATGGCAGCATAGCGTACTTACTCAGTAAGCAACGCCATAATCTCAACGCTCGCAGTGCTTACACCAATATGCTGTACGACACCCTCAGTTCGGTCGGAGCATTGCTGGCAGGTTTTGCTATCGCTCTATTCGGCTGGACGTGGCTGGATAGTGCCGTTGGTATTCTAATTGCCGTGATGCTTTTGTATGCGACATTCGGCATCATCAAAGACGCTCTGCATATACTACTTGAGGGCGTACCAAGCGATATTGACTTGCGGCTGGTTAAGCATAATCTCTTGAAGTTGGAAAATGTCATTGGCATAGATGATATTCACGCCTGGACAATAGACAACGACTACTATGCCTTTAGCTGCCATTTGATTGTTGACGAACAGAAGTACAAAGATAGTCGCCAAACAGTAGAGGTAGCAAAAAAGCTACTGGCAGATAAGTACGGTTTTAGACATTCAACGATTGAAGTTGAGCTTGAAGACAGTACCAAGCACGAAGAACACGAGCGGCATTAGCCAGCTAATTCAGCACGCCTAAGCAGCTGAGCATTGAGAGCAACAACAACTGTAGAAACCGACATTAGGACAGCACCAAGTGCAGGAGCTAGTATAATGCCTGCACTGTATAGCACACCAGCTGCCAAAGGTATTGCAAAGACGTTATAGCCCGTTGCCCAAACTAGGTTTTGAGCCATCTTGCTGTATGTGCGTTTTGAGAGGTTAATTACCTTTACTACGTCATGAGGGTCGCTTTTTACTAAGATAATATCTGCTGATTTGATGGCAACGTCAGTACCAGCTCCAATCGCAATACCTATATCAGCTTGTGTAAGAGCAGGTGCATCGTTAATGCCATCGCCAACCATTGCAACTTGTTGCCCGTTTTTCTGCAATTCTTTGACCTTTGCTGCTTTGTCTTCTGGTCTAACCTCGGCAAAATACTGGTCTAAGCCAAGTTGTTTTGAGACATAAGCCGCAACCTCGTCTGAGTCGCCGGTTATCATTGCGGTCTTTATGCCCATAGTCTTGAGTGTTTTGATAGTCTGCTTTGATTGCTCGCGGACTATATCGGCTAAGCCCAACGCTCCAATAACCTTTTTATTGGTAATTAGATACACTTCGGTTTTACCCTCTTTAGCAGCTTGCTTGACCATCTTTGCTATTTTAGTTGGAACAGTTAATTTGTTTTCTTCTATATAGCGGTAGCTGGCTGCGGTATACACCTCACTGCCGTGCAAAGTACCCTGAACACCTAAACCAGGCAAGGCTGTGAAGTTATCAACTTTATCAAGATGAACGTGCTGCTCCTCGGCTTTTTGTACAATACCTTTACCAACAACGTGCTCACTGCTCTGCTCAAGACTGGCTGTGAGGTGCAATATGTCTTCCTTTGTATAGCCTTTTGTAGCCCATATGTCTGCTACGCCGTGTTCGCCCTTAGTCAACGTACCTGTCTTATCAAATAGCACCCAATCCAGTTTGCGTGCAGCTTCAAGGGCAAGTCGTTTACGTACTAGCAGACCGTTACGAGCTGACAGAGTAGTTGAGATTGAAACGACTAAAGGTATCGCCAAACCTAATGCGTGCGGACAAGCGATAATCAGAACCGTAACTGACCGTTCAAGTGCAAAGTTCGCATCTTTTGTTACGAACCAGTAGATAAAAGTAACGATCGCAGTAGCTATTGCTATCACTGTCAAATAAAAAGCTGCTTTATCCGCAAGTACCTGCACGTTAGACTTTGAGCTTTGTGCCTCAGCTACTAACCTCATAATGCCTGCAAGTGCTGTATCCTGACCGAGTTTCGTAACTTTAACGGTTAGAGAGCCATCTTGATTGCCCGTACCTGCAACAACTTCATCATTCGTAGTTTTGCTCACGGGGTTGCTTTCGCCAGTGATAGCAGCTTCATCAACAGATGAACTACCGTCAACAATTACACCATCAACAGGTATACTCGCACCAGGTCGTATCAGTACCAAGTCGCCAACTTTTAGTTCGCTTACCAATACCTGCATTGGCTTACCGTTTATGAGCTTTTCGGCTTTATCAGGAAGTAGTTTAGAAATAGCATCAAGGGCGTTTTCAGCTTTAGCAATCGATGCCATTTCTAACCAATGACCGAGTAACATAATTGTTACCAGCGTTGCTAGTTCCCAAAAGAATGTTTCGCCCTTTATAAAAAACTGTGTTGCGACGCTGTACGTATACGCTGTGATAATTGCCAGGCTGATGAGCGTCATCATACCTGGCAGTTTAGCTTTTAGCTCGCCCCACGCACTCTTGATGAAGACCATACCGCCGTAAAAGAATATGACTGTACTGAGGACAAACGGCACATACTGCGAACCTGGAAACGCTGGCGGCGTGAAGTTCAGCCAGTGCTGTATCATCTCGGAGTAGACAAGCACGGGTATGGTCAGTATCAAAGATAGCCAAAACCTATCCTTGAACATAGCTACCGAATGACCAGCGTGCTTGTCGTGTTCTTGATGCTCAGAGTATTGGTGTTCGTGGTGCGAGTGTTCCATTTTTAATTGCTGCCGTGCATCATATCCATCATTTCATTAGATGAATAACCCCAATCTTTTTGCCACTGTTTCATATCGGCAATTTCTTTAGTTTGTGCGGCGATGACAGCTTCGCCGAGCTTCTTTACTTCATCATGCTTGGCACGTGATGGAACAAGCTCAGCCATGCTAACCGCACCCTCGTGATGAGCTATCATCATTTCAATAAAAGCCTTGTCAAAATCATCACCCGATAAACCCTCAAGCTGTTTGTTCATATCAGCCATAGACATTGTGCCGTGGTCAGTGGCAACACTTTTCTCATTTTTGCTAGTGTCCATACCCATCATCCGCATCATTCCAGAGTTGTTATTGTTCACAGCCTGACCTGCCGTAAAACCTGTTAAGACCACTCCTACGAGCAAACCGATTACACCTATCATTATGCTTTCTTTTTTCATCACTTTACTCCTTACTTACTTCTTACATTAGATAGCTCGTACAAGCCTAGTAGCTCCTCAACTGCTTGCTCTTGGGCTTTCTCTGAGCTTGAACTAAGGTTCTCTTTAATGTGTGTTCGTACGTGGTTCTCAAGTATCAGCTTATTCAGTGAACCAATAGACTTTTGGATAGCGAGGCTCTGCGTGAGTATATCCATACAGTAGTCTTCGTTTTCAATCATCTTTTGGACACCACGCATCTGACCCTCAAGTATCTTGGCTCGGTGCAATGCTCGTTGTTTTATATCGCTTATCATACTTTCACTATATACCCCCAGGGGGTACTATGCAAGTGGTGTAGTGACAGGGGGGTAGTCCCCCTTTATGTCTGTCAAGGGTACTCCGCCGTGTAAGTACCTAATTTTTGGGGGCAACTTTGCCAAGCGTTTTTTGGCAGGCAATCTACGATGGGAAGTTATCTATATCAGAACGTAGTCTGCCCCGATACTTCGTACCTATATTAAGACCATTTTTTACATAAACATTGGTTGTTGCCTGAGCAATCTCTTTATCAAGAAATGCTAGAAAGTCTTCATAAAGTCGTCGTGTGTCCAGGTGAATTACACAGACATTCCACGATGAAATTGCAACTGAGCTAGAAAAGAAACAGCAGGAGCTAAATGACCGCCTAAAGTTGCTAACAAGCGACAATAAAGACTTTCAAGTTACAGCATCCTATCTGTTAGACTTGGCTCAACGGGCTGAACAGCTGTTCAATGAGAGCGATGAGGGGCTAAGACAGAAGTTGCTAGAATACGTACTTTCAAACATTGAACTAAAGGACAAGAAGTTGTCTTATATACTAAACGACCCCTTTAGAACAGTCGTTGAGACAAAGAAAAAGACCCTTGCGGGTCATAATTCAAATATTTGGTGCGGGTGGCGGGACTCTAACCCGCGGCCTCATCCTTGGCAAGGATGCGCTCTAAACAACTGAGCTACACCCGCATGGTGTTCGATATGTTCGCTATTTGCTGATTGCTGGTGGCGCCACCTGGACTCGAACCAGGGACACAAGGCTCTTCAGGCCTCTGCTCTACCAGCTGAGCTATAGCGCCTCATCGACCATGTTATTCTAGCAAAATAACAGATAAACTCAAGTTGTTTTCTTCTGGTGGACAGGGGCGTGACAGGGCAAAGCAATGGCCAGAGTGGCGTAAAAGCCAATTTTAAGGTATAATAATCAAACTAATAAAGCAGTCTAAAGGATAGATTACTAGTGATTACAGCAGAGCCTGGCCAGTTTGAAACCATGGAACCCGAAGCGTTAGATTCTCGGGCTCTTGAGTATGCTGCATACGAGGAGCTAGTTGCATTTGGCGAAATGCCACCTGCACCAGAGCCGCCACAAGCGATTGAGCAGGTGCAGCCAGCACGCAGATTCCCAGGTCGATTCCGCCTCGCAGTACACCGTGCACGATACATGTTTAGGGCAGGCTATCACGAAGAGCTAGGGAGTAATATGGGGCACGCCCGCATACTGCTTGGTTCCGCTCAGCCGATTTGTAGGGTTGATGAATACGATGCCTATCTTGGTCGTGCGCCAATCACTCAACCTGAGCCTGCGCTTCCAGTAGAGCAGCCACAAAGCCAGACAATAGAGCATGCAGTACCTAAACCGCGACGACTTAGTAACTGGTTGCTCAAAAAATCAGTGCAGATCAATACGCTGGCACATAACACAATCGAACGTGCCCGCAGGCGTCCAGTAGTGGCCGTGGCTGCTGGTGGCGTAGCACTTGTGGGCGCCGCTGTTGGGCTCAAATACGGGCTTAGCGCGCGTGGTTCTGGCTCTACAAATATCATAGATTCGATAACCCAGGCCAGTCGGCAAGCCAAACCCAATATGCAATCTACGGCTGTCGCTGATTGGTTTCATCAGTTCGAGGCCAGCCACCCAGGCACATCATTTGCGGAGTTCAACAGCATTATCAACAGTCGTGAGTTTGCGGCAATGTGTGAGCACCCAGACGAGTTCGCCAAGTTTCTTGCTCTGCAAGGCTAGTCACGGCGTGCTCGGTTGGTAAAACGGCCAAAAAGTGCTACTGTTTTGACATGACGGAAGGTCCAGTGACGCAAGGCAATCAGACAGGTGCACCACAGTTGCAGCAGTCCAGCTGGGGCAATGCCCTGCAGCAATCTACGGCTAACCCAGATCAAACCACCAGCGCGGGACAGGTCGGGGTGAGTGGTCTGCAGACTCGCAGCAATGGCGCGGTTATTACCGTGAGTACCACGGCAGTACCCACTAGTTCAGCACAAGTACAGACAGAGACCACCCCACTAACGTCTGCCGATGGGTTTCACTTAGATGGGTGGATGATATTTGTGGGCGCAGCGATACTTGCCGTGGTTGTGGTTAGCTTTTTGGTATCAACAGTCAAAGACCGCCACTCGACTTTGTAGAAAATTCACCTTGTATTAGGAATGAGTAAAATTACCTTTTTGCTATCGGCTTATTTATTTGTGTGACACGCGAAGATTGATACTATACTTATAAGTATATAAAAAAGGTGGGCATCTAGTTGTGAAGCAAAAATTATTCAGAACACTTGTAGTAGTGGTGCTGGTCTGTACATTTGGAATTGGCAAACTGGCTGCTGCTGACGACACCTTGGCCACATGGCTAACCCCAGGTAATCCAACACTTAGCCAGGCAGAACAACTGCCGACGGGGCAGGCATTACCAACGACAATAACTGGTTACGGCAATATAGACTGCACAAAACACAAGTTCGTTACGAAACCCGCTATTCCACTGCTTGGACAGGCAGAAGTGAGCCACGAAGCTTGCGCTGTGCAGACGGATTTTGGTCTGGTTGATCCTGCAGGCTATATAGAATTAAACGGTAGTGGTGTAGCCGGCAAGGTCGTATCGACCGCGGGTTCACAGCAGAGCATGGTCCCAGTTCCTGGTTCAAAAACAGTAGTAGTGTACGAGAATACTGGCAATGGGCTCAAATCGCACTTCTATGAAAATATAAACAGAACTATGAGCATTGACACCAACATTATTGATCAATCGGTCACCTTTACCTTACCCTCAAGCCCGACAAAAACACTTGAGGACGCTGCAGGAACGGATCTATATGTCAAACCAAGCACGATGACATTTTCTGCAAACGGCAAATGGATGGTGGTTGATTCCGAATATTTGGCCACACTTAAAGTCGATCTTACTTCCTACCAGGTAACACCGTTTCGATCGCCGTTCACGTATCATCTTGGATCTGATCCAAAGCCACACTTTGCAATTAGTGATGATGGGCGATTTGTCATATCGGCTGCAACTGGAATGTTTAATATAGCTGATACGCAGACATGCGCAGCAGTACCAGAGGCTATCACTGGACCTGTTGCTTGTAGTAATACTGACGTAAATAGTGCAATTTCACAGCACATACCTGGCTATAAGCGTTCGTGGCAACCTCGTTTTGTTAATGATAGCTTAATTAGTTTTTATGTGAACGCGACTGTAAATGGCACAAACGCAACCAGCAAGTTACGCATGGCGCCACCAGGTGCGGTTATCGAGGATCAGGACTATCTGGCGCTTGGCGATTCATATAGTTCGGGCGAGGGAGCATATGATTATTTCCTAGAAACGGATACACCAGAGAACAAATGCCATTTGTCGAAGGTCTCGTATCCGTACCTAATTGGTCAGGAGCTAGATCTACAATCGTATAATTCAGTTGCATGTTCGGGTGCGGTCGTCAGGAACATTACTGATGACGTGCAGTATGTAAATATTCCAGATCCAAACACCCTAGGTGGCATGTTGCCAGGTTTTAGAAAGCAACTACATTATGTGAACAAAGTTAATCCAGATGTTATTACAGTGGGCATTAGTGGTAACGATATCGGGTTCGGAGGAATAGTACAAAAATGTGTGGGTAACTTAGCAGTAGTTCCCGGGACTTGCTATGCAACATATGAAGACAGGTTTGAGCTTATCGACACGGTTAATAAAACGTTTGCTGAATTGAAAGGTATGTACGGGAAAATTAGGAGTACTGCTTCAAATGCAAAAATTTACGCCGTGGGCTATCCAAAAATTGCCCAGAACAATGGCAATTGCGCAGTGAATGTGAGACTTGATAGCGAAGAGGTTAAATTTTCCAACATGTTGATCGAGTATCTCAATAACGTGATATCAAGTGCCGCAGCGAGTGCCGGGGTTAGCTTTGTTGATGTAGGGGACGCTTTTGCAGGCCATAAGTTGTGCGAAACAGAATCGTACTTTGTGGCGGTTAATGGTCTCACGCTGGGTGGAGATTCGCCACTATCAGGAATTGGCCCCACAGCCAATGCAAGCTATCATCCGAACAAACTCGGGCACCAACTATACAAAGACAAAATTTTAGAGCAGACCAGTAACTTTACGCTTGCTAACCCCCAGCCAGATGCTGCGGCTGTACCACCAGCTATAACAGACGACCTGCCAATTCTTAACGTTCCACGTACGGGTCGGGAAATCCGTGAAATTAGCGCAGCACCTGAGGCAACATCTGATCTTGCAATAACAGGACGCCTGCAGAATGTTGCGCTGGATGGTGATCAATATGCACTGGCAGCAAATACAAGCTATCAGATAGAGTTACACTCGGAGCCAATTGTACTCGGAACATTTACAACCAATACAGATGGTGATCTGACAGCAAGATTTAGGGTTCCCTCGGTAGATCCTGGATTCCATACGCTACATATCTACGGGACAAACATGACCGGCCAAGCTATTGATGTTTACAAGACCATTTACGTAGCAGCTTTTGCAAACGACTATGATGGCGATGGCATCAAGAACGGCTATGATAGTTGCCCTGCGTTTGAGCAATCTGGTCAAGACATAGACAAAGACAAAATAGATGATGCTTGTGATGGGTTTATTGATCGAGCTCCTGGGGAAGGCCGCATTGCGGGCACTGTGTACGAAGATGTGAACGGCGATGGCCGCAAACAAAAGACCGAGCTACCAACGGCAGGGTGGGGCATTAATTTATATGACGAACAATGGAGTTTTGTTGCAACAACAACCACTGGGGCATATGAAGTTAACCCCGGCAAGTATCTGTTCAATAAGCTCTATTGGGGCACATACTATATTTGTGAAGTAAGCCAGTCAGGGTGGCAGCACACTGGGCCTAGACAAGTTGTTGAAGGCAGCGTTGTAGAGAACAATTCCCCTAATGCGAGTACAGAAGGCCAATACTGTTATCAGGCAACCATTCAAGATGGCACAACTGCTCAAGAACGTGCAACAGGTAGAAATTTTGCCAACCAGGCATTAACGGAATAGTGATACTATGTATGGGAAATAAGTGGGAACAATAATATGAAAAAGAAACAGTACAGCAAAAAGATAAACAATGGAAAAGAAGCAACCATATCTATAGTATTATCAATAATTCTTTTTGGTATCTATTTGCTGTCTGTTGCTCTTATGGGTAAAGAATATAATGATTTCACTGGACTTGGGCAGCAGGTACTACTAGGTATTATCTTCATTCTAACTAGTGTTGCTAATTTGGTCATGGTGATAGTAAATATATACCGATCCTTAAAACAGCACGAAAGTCCTAATTACATTGCAATAGCACTCTTTCTATTAGTAATGGCATACATTTTTATTATCAATCCGTATATTCTAAGCTGAGATAGTGTATGAATATTTCTTACTGTGCCTGCATCATTTCCTAAGAAAAGACTGTTCAAGGAAATAAGTGGGAATGGCAAAATGAAACAAAATAAACGAACTCATAGAGAAAAAAATACACGAGCAGTCTTGCTAAGTGTGCTGATAAGCGCACAAATTATTGTATATTTGGTTGCCTACTGGCTATTTAACTACGGCCAAGACAAGGGATACGATGGGCTGGGGAACCAGGTAGTTCTAGGGGGGCTTTTTTTAGCCCTGAGTGTAGTCAATTTAATTTTATTGGTTGAATACATCATTTGGCAAAAGCGTAACAGGATAGGCTTCAGCAGGGTTGTAGTTGTTTTATTGCTTTTTTTACTCCCCCTAGTGGTACTGCTCTTTCTCTAGGGAACATACTGTATATACGAAAATAGTAAAATGAAAAAGAAATCTAATCGAATAAAGAATCTGTCACTAGTAGTTAAAGTTCTGTCATTTCTGCAGATAGGGCTCTTTATTGGTGGGGCAATAGTAGTGTATGTAAGCAGAAATAGTACGGATATTTCAGGTATTGAGGCTTCAATCCCTTTTGGCTTGGCAATATTAGTCGAGCTAGTCGTAGCCCCCTTATTTGTCGCGTATCTCGTGCTTTCAAAGTCTCAAAAACTACGAATCGATCCGATTACCATAGCTGCGGTAGCTTCTGTTATCTTGGTTTATGCATTGATGCCAAGTCTTATCACCATTCTTACTAGTTAGTCTGCAATAAATTGTCATTGTAAGTAGAACTTCTTGCTATAATGGGTGTAAGAAGGTAATGCTTACCAATGAAAGAAGATAAAGAAAAAGAAGCCAAGCTCGAGGCAGTCAAAAAAGAGCTGAATGAAAAGATACAAGGCATCATGGGCCCGACTCCTGAAGATAGCCCGCCAACTGCTGCGCCCGAGCCTGAGCCAAAGCTACCTGCCAAGCCCAAACCCAAACCAAAGCCCGAAGAGCCGAAAACCGAAGAAGCCCCAATGAAGGGTGTGCCGCCAGTGCCCGCAGCAGACAGTGCAAAGGCTGCAGAGAAACCCGAACCAGAAGAGCCTAAAACAGACGCGGACAAGCCTGCCGAAGAGCCCAAGCAAGATACTGCGACTGATTCAGAAGAAGATCTCGATACTGCCGTTGACGATATCGCTGCAAGCGAGAGTGACGAAGTGCTGGCCGCGGAAGACGAGGCAGTTGAGCGAGCCTTTGATAGCAATAACAAAAAGCAGGGTTTCTGGCAAAAGACCAAAGACTTTTTGCGTCGGTGGTGGGAAAACCCCAGGGCTCGATGGGCCACTATCATCGGCGTGGGCGTACTGATTATTCTGCTGGCGAGTATACCGAATACACGGTACTTTTTCCTTAATATTGTTGGCGTGCGCAGCCGTGCATCGCTCAAGGTGCTAGATCAGAGTACTCAGCAACCGCTCAAGAACGTAACGGTAAGCATAGGTAATCAGACGGGCGTTACGGACAACGAAGGCCAGGTGTATCTGAGCAAGCTCAAGCTTGGCAAGCAGGATATGGCCATTGATCGGCGGGCCTTTGCCGAGGTGGACAAGAAAGTAACAATTGGCTGGGGCAGTAACCCGCTGGGAGATTATCAGCTGGAGCCAACAGGCATACAGTATACATTCCAGGTTAACGACTTTTTGTCTGATAAGCCTATCGCCAAGGCCGAGGCAACCAGCGGAGACGCCAGTGCGTTTTCGGACGATACTGGTAAGCTCGTCCTGACGCTAGACACCAAGAGCGACGAAGATGCAGAAATAACAATTAGCAAAGATGGTTATCGCAACGAGCAGCTGATGGTTGGCGACCCGAACCAGGCGATTGAGGTCAAAATGGTTCCCGCCAAAAAGCATGTCTTTGTGAGCAAACGATCGGGCAAATATGACGTCTATAAGATCGATGCTGATGGCAAAAACGAGGAGCTTGTTCTGGCCGGAACCGGCACGGAGCGTGATGATATGGTGCTTGTACCGCACCCCACCAAGAATGTCGCGGCGCTGGTATCTACCCGTGACAACATGCGTAACAGCGACGGTTACCTACTAAGCACGCTTACTATACTCAACCTAGAGACGAACGAAACAGTATCGCTGGGGCGGTCGGAACGATTTGAGGTGGTAGGCTGGGTTGGCGATAAGCTCGTCTACGTACAGATTGCCGCTGGAGCCAGCACTAACAATCCAAAGCGACAACGGCTTATGACCTACGACTACGCAACAGGCGAGAGCACCGAGATTACTGCCACCAACTACTTTAACGATATCGTGCTAGCCAACGACAAGATCTACTACGCTCCATCTGCTGCATTTTCGGATGGCGCGAATATTGCACTGTTCGTGGTTGATGCCGACGGCAAAAACCGTAAGGCTCTCATAGACAAAGAAGTTTGGAATATCTTCCGCACCGAATACAACAAGCTTGCCATCGCGGTCGGGCAGGCGTGGTACGAGTACAATCTTGCTGATGGATCGCTGAATGCCATGGGTGGCGCACCTGCGACACAAAAGTCACGTATATATGTAAATAGCCCTAACAAAGAGAACAGTATTTGGCCTGACGAACGCGACGGCAAAGGCGTATTGCTAGTGTATAACCTCGGCAACAAAGATGATGCGACTATAACTGCGCAAAGTGGACTGACAACTCCAATAACCTGGCTGAACGACACAACCGTTGTGTATCGAATAAACACAGACCAAGAAACAGCAGACTATGTGGTCAACATACAAGGGGGCGAGCCACGCAAACTAGTGGACGTTACCAACACGGGCGGTATTGACCGCTGGTACTACTATTGATGTAGACTATACTTCATTGAATATAGAGGTTAGGTTATGTGGAAAGAAGAAGCGAATACAATTATCAAGGAATTTACATTCCCGGATTTTGCACAAGCTTTGGCTTTTGTGAATAAGGTCGGGGCACTTGCCGAGCAGGCAAATCATCACCCTGATATTGAGCTTGGCTGGGGCAGGGTCAAGATTACGCTAACGACACACAGCGCAGGCAAGGTGACCGCCAAGGACCGCGAACTTGCTGCAGCAATAGATGCATTATAGTCATGGTACGTCGCCAGTCTATCAACGAATTTCTGCAAACGCTGTGGGTACATTATGATCAGCATGCTAGGCGTGAACTTCCTTGGCGACATACAACAGATGTGTACCGTGTACTCGTATCCGAAATAATGCTACAGCAGACGCAGGTTGGGCGTGTAGTGCCAAAATACGAGGCTTTTATACAGCGGTTTCCGAACGCGCAGTCTCTGGCAACAGCTCCACTGAGTGATGTGCTGGTACTTTGGAATGGGCTTGGCTATAACCGCCGTGCCAAATATTTGCACGAGGCAGCAAAGATAATGAATGAGCAAGAGGTTACGAGTACCGTGGAGGGTTTGGTGCGATTACCTGGAGTTGGTGTTAATACTGCTGGAGCTATATGTGCATATGCATACAACCAGCCTGTCATATTTATCGAGACCAATATTAGAACGGTGTTGTTGTACCATTTCTTCAAGTCAGCGCAGGCAGTGACGGACGCAGAACTACGTGAGGTGTTGGGCAAAATTATTGCACAGGTCGACAATCCCAGGGAATTTTATTGGGCAATGATGGACTATGGCAGCTGGCTAAAAACAGCCAAGGACACGGGCAATCGGCAAAGCAAACATTATACAAAGCAATCGCCGTTTGAAGGCTCGCGCCGACAAGTTCGAGGTGCCGTGTTGCGTTTACTCACTCGCAAACAACAAAGCATGCAAGAACTACAACAGCATATTTCGGATCAGCGACTTCGTAGTGTGCTCGAGGATCAATGTCAAGAAGGGCTTATTATCCACAAAGCCGGCAAATATCGGCTTGGGGCAGATACGGACAGTGGTGTACAATGATCCCTACAGTATGTCTGCTGGGGGAATGAACAAACGGCTAAAGGTGCTTATTGCGGCGGTGTTATTACCGCTTGGTGTTTTGATCCCATTTTTATCACTAGAGAGTCACTATAGTACTCAAACAAGCGCCCAATCTACAGACAGTGCGCTCGAACAGCGCAAAGAGCAGTACAGGGCAAAGTTGCAAGCCGACATAAGCAAAGCACAACAAGATCGACTGAAACTGCGATGCAGTGTGGTGCAGGCTAATGTCAAGAATCTTGCTGGTCGGCTTGGTGAGATCCAGACCAAGCGTACAACGGCGTATGATGCAATACTTGGTGAGCTCAATGCACTGCTGACTCTACTTGATACACAGGGCGTAGACACGACAAATCTTAAGACAGATGTTACGAGCCTAAGCGACAAAGTGACTACGTATAAAACCCAAATGACTGCATACAAACAAGCAGTAGACGACATGACGGTTATTGATTGTAGCCAGGATCCTGTATCGTTCCAGGCTGCTTTGAGTGTAGCACGCAGTGAGCATGATGCACTCGTGACAACCACGGGTGACATACGAACCTACATAACCAATACAATAAAACCCGCCTTGCAAACAATGCGTACTCAGATCGAGACTGGTCAGATCACAGGAGGTACCCAGTAATGGATGACATTAAGCGACCGCAGCAGCAGCCACGCCCTGATGTACTAACGCCGCAACCGCTCCAAGCACAGCCAGCTCCAAACCAACCATTGCAACAGCCCCAGCCATTGGATACACCAGCTGCAGTTATTGGGCAGACGCCGCAGGAACAGAAGCAGCATTCCTCTATGAACCACAAAATGAACAAGCAGACAAACAAGCCAAAACGCAAAAAAGGTCCGATTATCGCAATTATTTTGGCAATCATTGTAACCGCAGGATTAATTGGTGCTGCAGCATATGTGTATATGCAATCTCGCTCCAATACTGACGCACCAGTAGCAACTGATACGAGTCAAGTGGCCGACGATCAGACTGCCGATGGCCAGCTCGAAGTAGATGACATCGACGCTACGATCAGTGAGATCGATACACAGCTTGGTACAATCAACGACTCAACCGATTTTGGCGCAAACGACCTCAGCGACAGCAATATTGGTCTCTAGCGAAACGCTATTGAGATAGTTCCGCCACAATAGCTGGCAGATCTGATAGATCATCAATCAATAGATTTGCTCCAGCTTCAGTAAGCGCTTCTTTGCTTCCAAAACCTTTTGTGAAGCCAACTGTAGCCTTCACTCCAGCGTTCTTGCCGGCAATGATGTCCCCGGGGGTATCTCCAACCATTATTGCGCGATCAGGTAAAATACCAGCACTATTAATCAGGAACTGTAATTGATGTGGATTTGGTTTACTAAGGTGTCCTGGTGGGCAAGCGACGAACTCGGCGTCAATATAATTTTCTACGATGCCTAGGTGTCGTAGTATAGCAAGCGTAGAACTTTGTTCGCGGTTTGAGGCAACAGCGTTACGGATTCCCGCTGCAGCGAATGTTTCTAGCATTTCGAATAGCCCAACACTAGGATGGACCCCCTCATATCCCAGTGAAGAATCAAAAGTATAGAATTGATCTTCGAGAGCATGAGGATCTAGTTCTGGTCCAAGCTCTTCAAAAATTTTGTGCAAGCTTACCCCAGCACTAAAACGCTCGTAAACATTTGCCTCATCAACATTTGCTCCCATGGCATTAAAGGCAGCTATTGTTGTCCGAGTAATGTGGTCGATGGTATCGTATAGGTTTCCATCGCCATCATGGATTACTAGAGCAATCTCATTCATAAGAATTATCTTAACATATTACTACAGATTTGTACATTTTCTAGGCGACAACTTGTTCTGTCTGCACATGCGCAAGGAGTGCCTGGTACGTTTCGGCAGAGTTTACGTTATATGGAGTTCTCTCAAGTACGTGGGCACCCATGAGCCCCTTTGCAATTAGTGTCGTCACGATATCTTCTTCTGAAGCGAGGTATCTACTAGAGACAATACCAGACAGCGTAGAAAGAACCGTATCAGTAGGATCAAAAACGTATATCCCAACGTTAACCAAGTCACTTTGCTTTGTTCTATCTACTCGGGCAAAATCAGTTATCAACCCATTATCCGACACGTCAAAAACCGCTCCATTATCAACTGCAACTGTTTGCCCCACGACGAAAGTAACTGGGTAATTGTTTGATTCATGGGTATCGAGTACATCGGCCCAGGAGAATTCGGCATAAAAATCACCACTGGAACCTAGTACTCGTACCCCTTCTTTTACGAGTTTTGGTAAAAAGGGTCGGAAAGAATTGCCATACTCTACTCTAGCAAGTCGAACTTCAGCACCATCTATAAGAGGCGATATATCCGGATTCTGGCGAAGATACCTCTCATTTTCTTCACTAGTATGTATCGTGACAAAGCCTGGAACAGGAGCCTCGAGTGCTTGCCTTGTTACTCTACCAAGCAGTGTCTCGCCGTCTGATCTACCCGTGGGAAGTAATAACTTTGGGTATCCATTTGGATAACCAAGTTCAGTTATATGTTCACGCAGCCTAGTTGACTTACCTGCTGCTGCAATTTCGATCCCAGTTTCTGCCATTGCGAACATTATCACATTGTTTTGTTATGATTTAAAGCTTAAGCGGAGCATATTTTTGCTGCAAGCTTACTAAGGTCCTCAGATGTTGCGCGCTCTCTATCCTTTGCTGCGAGGTGGAGTTCTTTGCCGGTATATAGTGGGACGACATGAACATGGGCATGGGGAATCTCTGTTCCGTGGACAATTAATGCAATGCGGAGTGGTTTGAGTGATTTTTGAAGCATAGCGGATACTTTGTGGACGCTCTGAAAAATGGCATGGTAGAGTTCCTCTGAACAGTGATCAATTTGGTCGACGGGGTCCTTTGGTATAACAAGTGTGTGGCCAGTAGTGAGAGGACTTTGGTCGAGGAAAGCAAACGTTTTATCATCTTCGTATACTCTGGCGCACGGAGCCTTACCTTCAATAAAGTCCATAAATATAGTTCGCGGCATACGGGTAGTATACTTTAGGCCACATAGAATAGAAATGTAGTTGTGTTTGCTGAGAAAGGTTATCTCAAGAAGGTGAGTATGAACCTCTAGTGATGCAAATACCAGCTAGATTGAAAGTGAAGAAATGAACATATGCAAAAGTACTCTAATATGATATAATATTACGAATATGAGTCTGGTGAATATTAACGTTAGTGACCTGTCGGCTGTCGAAGTACCAGCGACAGAGCTTGTTGGATATTTTGTTGATGGAGACGGAACTCTGTTTTTGCCAAACAGTACAGAATTGTACCCAGATGCAGAATTGTTCCTATCGGCTATTCCAGACACTGCGTTTTTGGCATTTGTCTCTGGCAACTCAGACCAAGAGTTGGGAGCACGCAGGGCTACAGCAATTGGTGCAAACACGTGGGCTGTACCAAAGACAGACACGTGGCAAAAAAGTACACTGTACCGTGAAGTTGCACAGGCTGCACGCGAACATGACATTCAATCAGGGATAGTCATTGAAGACCGCTGGCTTATGGGCGTTGCATCGGGTCGCTGGGCGGTCGCAAAAGAACTGAATATTGATACCATGGGTGTACTTGTCCGACGTCGTGGTAATGGTCATGAGACTTGGGTGGATAGGGCAATACTGCGGCCAATTGAGACCGTTGGGTTCGCTGCTGCCGTTGCGATTGGGCTAGACAGCCTTGTGCGGCCCAGGAAATAGCTATCGCTTGAACGGTACATTAACTTGGTGTGGATATGGGATATCGATGTGATGCTTGTCGAATGACTTTTTGAGTCGTTTGTATAGTTCGCCCTTAACTCGCCACTGTTCACCTGGTGTTGTTTTGCCCAGGATTTTGATGCTCATACCGCGCTCGTTAAATCCGGTGACACGGGCGAAATGAGGCGGATCTATGATGTCATCCTTGAACTCAGCAACAGCAGCAAGCTGTGCGCCAGTGTGGTTGATAATGTGTTCCAGCTGCTCAACATCCGTGTCAAACCCAACGACAATGTCTTCGTTGATGCGACCATAATCCATTGTTTTATTGGTGGTCACCACAATGCTTCCGTTAGGCACATGGTGTAGGTTGCCATCTAGATCTCGCAGTACGGTTGTACGTATGGTGATTGCTTCGACAACGCCATCGATATCGTTAATCTGAATAATATCACCGACACGGTATTGGTTTTCGACAATGATAAACACGCCACTCACAAAATCTTTGATGAATGATTGGGCACCAAAACCAAGCGCGATACCGACAATACCCGCGCTCGCGAGTAGCGGGCCAGTATCAACACCAAGCTCATTGACAATCATCATACCTGCAACCAGCCAGACGACTACCCGGACAGATGCGCTCACCAGACTATCGAGCGTCTCAATTCGTTTTTTGCGATCTGCTTCGGTTGGGAACAAATCATGTCGGACAGTTTTGTGTATGAGCTTGCTGATAGCCCGAGTGGCCACAACTCTAATTATGCGCGCACCGATTAAGATGATGATAATATTAAGCAAGTGCAGCGCAAGCCAGGTTGCTGCAAGTTTGCCGAGATTTTCGGCACTAGTATTCAGATCGGTAATTAGTGTTTCCCACATTGTCTGATTAGTAGTATAAAACCTTACGCTTATATTAGGAAGTAAACCATGACACAACTCTACACGAATATTCTTGACCCCCAGCTTATCAAGCAACTCAAAGCGGGTGGTGTTGGCGTTATGCCGACTGATACTCTCTATGGCCTGGTTGCCCAAGCCGCGAATCAATCAGCCACAGAAGCACTGTACAAGCTGAAAGGCCGCAGTAACAAACCAGGTACACTGATCGCGGCATCAATCGATCAGCTGGTAGAGCTCGGTATTAAGCGTCGATACCTTACTGCTGTTGAGCACTTCTGGCCAAACCCAATAAGTATTGTCATACCGACTGGTAGTGCGCTTGACTATTTACACCAGGGTAAGCAAACGTTGGCGGTTCGTATCCCGAGCGATACCAAGATCCATCGCCTGCTGGAGCAAACAGGCCCGCTTATTACGTCGAGTGCAAATACACCGGGTGCAGAGCCCGCCACAACAATTGATGAGGCACGTGAGTATTTTGGGGACACAGTCGATTTTTATGTTGATGGTGGTAGCAAACGAGGTGCAGAAGCCTCAACCATTATTCGTATCGTTGATGATGCTATCGAGGTACTTCGTGAAGGATCAGTAAAAATCAACGAGGCTGGTAGAATAGAAGCATGACGTTTGATGAGTACCAGGCTGCGGCCGAAGCAACAAACTTAACGCCAGGAGATCTTGGCAAAGTTATGAGTGTTAGCTTCATGGATAAAGTTCTTGGGCTGGTTGGCGAAAGTGGAGAGTTTGCCGACAAAGTTAAGAAAATTCTACGTGATGACAATGCTCAAATGAGTGAAGAAAAGCGCCAGCTGCTGATCAAGGAGCTTGGTGATGTGCTTTGGTACATAGCAGTTTTGGCGAAGCACCTTGATGTTCCCCTCGAAGAGGTGGCGAAACGCAATATTGATAAGCTAGCAAGTCGTAATGAGCGGGGCAAGCTTAGGGGTAGTGGGGACAACCGATGAAAACTTACGATACAGCAACTCCATACACGGCAAGTTACTTAGTAATAAGAGACGCCAACAAAATCGCATTTGTTCTGCGAAGCAACACTTCTTGGATGAATGGCTACTACGGATTGCCTTCTGGCAAAGTAGAGAAAGCTGAGTCATTCACAAAAGCGGCAGTTAGAGAAGCAAAGGAAGAGTCTGGGATTGACATAAGACCAGGCGACCTAAACTATCTTCTAACTATGCATCGTATGGAGGATAACGGCATGGAGTGGGTGGACGTATTTTTTGAACCTAAAAAATACAAAGGAAAACCATACAACGCCGAACCCCATGTACACAGTGAATTAGTATGGCTGGAACCCGACAACTTGCCAAAAAATGTGATCCCCTCTGTTAAATTTGCTTTAGGAGAAATATCTAAGGGCCATAGTTTTTGTGAATATGGCTGGAGTAAACGATGAAAACGGCAGTAGTCACTGGCGCGAGTCGGGGACTGGGCTTTGGGTTTGTGCAAAACCTGCTTGGTCAAGGGTATGAGGTGTTTGCAACCTATCGTGCGCTGAAGGACGACGAGCCGCTCGCGCAACTCAACCACCCGCACCTACACAAACTCACTATGGATGTTACTGATAGTACATCCATACAAACTGCCTACCAGGCAATTAGCGCAAAGACGGATAGTCTAGCGCTACTTATCAATAACGCAGGCATTAACCATGACTCACCTGGTATGCATAAACCAAGTACCACACAGCTTGGTCATCTGCAGCGTACAGAGCTATTAGAGATGTTTGACGTTAACACGATCGCGCCAATCATGGTGGTGCAGACCTTCGTACCGCTGCTTGCAAATGCAAAGGTTATTAATATTTCTTCGTACCGCGCATCGTTTACACATCGTGATGAAGACGGTAACTACAATAATTATGGTTACGCGGCCAGCAAAGTCGCGCTGAATATGATGACGCGTGACTTGGCGCATGAATTGGCCCCACATAATGCCATGGTATTTGCTATCGACCCAGGTAGTGTTCACACGGCAATGAATCAACGGGGCGCGCAATCACCAGATGAAGCATCAGAGGCAATTCTTAAGACGGTTGCAAAGTTGAAGAGCGTTGATTCGGGAAAATGCTTTACCAACAGTGGTAAGCGTGCCTTGCTTTAGGCGGGCTTAAACTCGGCTCTGATCCACTCATCTAGGCTATCGCCACCACCACCTGCCATTGCAACAACCATGTCGCCTGCGTCGAGGTGTTTTTGAATAGCTGCCTTGAGTTCTGCGTTACGTTTCATTGGGGTGGCAATAGTTGGGTCGCTGAGGTGTGTAATCATTTCGCTTGGAGGAATAATACGTTGCCCTGGATCCTCTCGAGCAAGATAGCTAGGTATCCAGTACACCTTACGTGCCCCAGCAAAGCAATCTTTGTAGTCGTCAATCATGTAGTGTTGCCGACGATTTGTAAGAGGTTCGTACACAACAACAACATTTTGACCCTTTATTGCAGCCAGCTCCAAAGCCACACTTAGTCCGCCACGTATTTTCTCTGGGGTATGCGCATAATCGCTATAGAGGTTGGGAATAATCTGTTCCATGCGCCGTTGTAGCCCAGGGAAACCATTCATCAATTCTACAAGGCGCGGTAGCGGTTCATTTGTGATTTCGTGTACCGCCTCGATGACCAGCCATGCATCCAACCGATTGTAGGCGCCAGGGAGTTGTAAATCTGTCCGTTCTGCTTCGGCAGGGTCGAGAATAGATATATGCGTGCTGCCAGCCAGATCAAGATAGTCCGCATCATCCTGCCACAGATACGTCCAGCTACTCTGACTAATAAATTCTTTGAAGGCTTCCTGGTAATCTTCACGGGTTGGGAAAATTTCGTGATGATCCCAACTAACACCAGTAATAAGGCTTTTATACGGCTCAAATGCCAAGAAATTGCGATCGAACTCGTCCGCCTCATATATAAAATACTCTGAACCCGGCTGGTAATGCCCCATATCACCAAAGCTAATTTTGGCACCAACAGAATGACTCGCAGGTAGCCCGAGCTGCTTAAAAAGCCATATCATCATTGCGGTGGTAGTGGTCTTGCCATGTGTACCTGCAATAGCCAGCAGGCGTAGTTTCTTATCGGCAAGAATTTGATTCAGGAGCTCGTCACGTTTGCTGTATTTGATAGCCTGTTCTTTGATAAACTCAAGCTCTGGATGCTTGTTATCCTCTTTTTCTACAGCCGATGAATACACGAACCAGTCAATTGGTTGTTTTTGGTGCACAGCGGCAATTGCCTGATTGGTCTGACCAATATGGATATCATGGATTCCGTGCTTTTTTAGGTACTCGATATACTGCGAATCTTGCTTGTCTGAGCCGGATACTGTGTATCCAGCCTGCTTGGCAATAAGTGCGAGAGGGCCAATAGCAGTACCACCAATGCCGCTGAAGAAAATATGCATTCTGTGTTTCGTATTCGCCATCTATTCAGCTTACACCGACCGTCTGTGAGCTGTAAATAGTACTGTAGTGCACGGAGGGGGCTCAGGTTTTGTCGCTTGGGCTTTTGACTGTACTGAAGTAAAAAAACGGTTTACCATAAGAGTAATGAAAAAGTCACAACAATCTGTTTGGCAGCGGATACCACCCCTGAGTTATTGGTATTTTCTGGGTGCCTTTTTATTCTTTACAGGGGTGGCAATATTTGCACTCAGAGCTAATAACCTTCAGGCGATACGACTGCGTGATCAGGTATTAGCGGTTGACGAGCAAAATGGTGATGTCGAGGCGGCGCTAAAAGAGCTTCGCGAATACGTCTATGCACATATGAATACCGATCTATCCTCAGGCACAGGTGTTCAACAGCCCGTGCAGCTCAAGTATCGATACGAACGGCTTGTTGCGGCAGAGAAGGCGCGCGTTGAACAGGTTAATTCCAATATCTATACAGCAGCACAGGCACATTGTGAGGCATTGTATCCCGCAAGTACGTCTGGCGGACCACGAGTCCCGTGTATCGAGCAGTACGTTGCCGAAAACGGTGCCAAGGAACAGCCTATACCAGATGCTCTATACAAGTTTGATTTTGAACCACCTCGCTGGTCACCAGATCTTGCAGGCTGGAGCTTGGTGCTAGCCGGTATCTTTTTTGTACTCTTTGTGTTTCGGTTTATTACGCAGCGCTGGGCTCGGTTTACGATTCGCCAAGACTAGGGAAATACGCAGAAATATAACGCCCCCTCTCACTGTGGATTGGGGGCGTATGCAGCCTTGGAATTTGCAGGCTAGTTTGTGGTCTTACACTGTAGACCGTTTGGATTTTGCTCCTGGAATTGTTGGATAGCAGCAGTGACCTTACTGTCGTTGCCATTATCTTTGAGGTTCTCCCAGAAGAACACTTGGTCGGTGTTAATTACCATACGATCTTGCGGTCCGTGCAATTCACAACCGAGTTTAACCAGCGTGATATCTTGTGGCTGATTCTCTTGGCCTGGTTGTACCGACTGGTTGATCTGTAGGTAGTAGATATCATCCAGCACCATGTATTCTGAGTTCAGAGCAACGATCTTACCAAAATATGGTAATTGTTGGTTTACAAGGAACACAGCCTGGTACTTAGAAGTATCGACCAACGATGCCTCTGTAGTATCGTTCTTGCGGTTCATAACAGTGTAAGCAAGCACGGCCACGAGCAAAATAGTGATAGAAAACAGTAGTATCACTGAAGTTACCTTGATAGCTCCGACCCACTTTTGTTTTTTACGACCGCCATTTGTACTTGCACTAGCCTGAGAATTTTGGCTTGGACGGTTAGCGCGCTGAATATCCATACATTACACCCCTATTTGCGTGTTAGTTTACTTATGTCTAACAGTGTAAAGCATAAGCGTATGTCTAGGCAATGCCCAAACCGCTATTTAATCAGGGCTTCTCTGTAAATGTATGTGATTTGCGCCGACAGTTTTCAAAAATACCGATAACAGGGTTGACAAAGGAAATGAGCTCAGAGTATGGTAGGGGTACTAAGGTAAACCTAAAGAGGGAGAGAGTCTACAATGGCTTACAAGCACACAAATAGTAAGGGTGTTACATACTATCTAAACAGCAAAGACGTTACACTACGTGGCGGCAAGCAGCAAACCATCTATTACTTCAGTAAAGATGAGCGACCAGAAGGCTGCGATCTACCAAGCGGTTACGTCGTAACAGAAAACCCACGCAACGGTTTCTTGACTGTTAAAAAGGGTTAGTCGATCACGATTGACAATCAAAGAAGCGCCCTGGTTATCTAGGGCGCTTTTATATTTGGTATAATAGGTAATTACTGTGTCAGATACTATTCTCAGTGTACAAAATCTCAAGAAACGCTATGGCAACAAAACAGTTGTCAAAGGCGTGAGCTTTGAGGTCAAAAAGGGTGAAGTATTCGGAATACTTGGCCCAAATGGTGCTGGTAAAACTACAACGCTAGAAATGATAGAGGCCCTGCGCCCGATAGACGGGGGTGTGGTCACGCTTGATGGAATTGATGTCAAGACGCAACCGCATAAAGTCAAACAAGTGATTGGTGTGCAGCTGCAAAGTTCGAGCTTTTTTGACAAGCTGACGCTTCGTGAGCTACTGCGGATGTTCGGCAGTATGTATCATCAGCGCGTCCACCCCGATACGCTCCTCAAGGATGTCAACTTGCATGACAAAGCCAAGGCATATGTCGATACACTCTCCGGTGGCCAAAAACAGCGTTTTAGTGTTGCATCTGCGCTGGTTAATAAACCCAAAGTGCTATTCCTGGACGAGCCAACTACGGGGCTTGACCCTCAGGCTCGCCGAAACTTATGGGAGCTTGTGCAATCGATACGCGAGAAGGGTATTACTGTTGTACTGACGAGCCATTATATGGAAGAGGCACAATTACTCTGTGATCGGGTAGCAATTATGGATAATGGCAAAATCATAGCCCTTGATACACCCGAGCACCTCATCAAGGCATTGCTCAAAAGAGGTTTCAAAAAATCTCGCAAAGTTGAGCAGGCCGATCTAGAAGATGTATTTATTGATCTGACAGGAAAGGATTTGCGGGAATAGCATGCGTGATATTCGTACAGTTTGGGAGCTCACCAAGGCATTCACACGACGTTATTTTAGGGATAAAGTAGCGCTGTTTTTTACCTTTTTGTTTCCGCTCATATTTCTGCTAGTGTTCGGCACGATCTTTGGTCGCAACGACACTCCGCGTTTTGACGTTGTAATTATCAACAGCGCGCAAACGCAGTTTTCGAACCAGTTTGTTGATGGGCTCAAAGAGGGGGATATATTCAAGCTCCAAGAGAACGTAACCTTTGATCAGGCCAAAGAAAAGCTAGGTCGCAGCGAAATAGATGGCATCATTGAACTGCCATCAGGTTTCGGCGAAATAGACCAGTCTGGTGTGCCCAACGGCGTAGTTATAACCTATTACGACGAAGGTGACGAGCAGCTGGCGGCTACCTTCCAAGCAGTTCTGCAGTCAACACTCGATGGCATTAATAGCCAATTTGTACAGACCGAAGCACCATTTACCCTAGAAACGCGGACACTTCAGACGGCGAATCTTACTCGGTTCGACTACACCCTAGCAGGTCTTATCGGATTCTCGATACTGAGCCTGGGTATTTTTAGCATGAGCGAGGGTTTTACCGGTGATAAAAAGGCCGGAAGTCTCCGTCGCATGCAGGTAGCGCCAATTCGTCCATGGCAAATCATTAGCGCCACAGCACTCAATAGAATATTTGTTGGGCTCATATCCGTTGCCTTGATGTTCGTGACCGCACTTGTGTTCTTCAAATTCAACATGAGGGGTGACTACCTATCGTTTATTACATTTGTCATTATCTCTACGGCCTGTTTATTTGGTTTTGGTATGGCGATTGCTGGCTGGGCCAAAGACGCAAACCAGGCGGCGCCATTATCTAACCTGGTGAGCTTCCCGATGATGTTCCTATCTGGCGTATTCTTCCCAGTGTTCCTTATGCCGTTGTGGCTACAAAAGGTGACCCAGTTCATACCTCTTACTCCTGTCGTTGAGGGGTTGCGCCGTATCCTAACAGAAGGGCAAACTATATTCGATCTTGGCCCACAGTTGCTAGTTATTGGCATATGGACTGTCGTCATCTACGTTATTGCATTCAAAACTTTCCGCTGGGAATAAGCCGAACGCGACAGGCTATTGTAAAATACTAATAATCGTGATATAATACAATTATGAATACCTTTCATGAACACGAAGGCGAAATAGTTCCCTCATACACTGGGGTGAATCAGCCGAGGTATCCACGTGGTAGCAAGCAGGATGCCGAAATGCCTCATGATATCTATGAAGGGGTTGTTGTTTCAGAGGTCCCAGCAGAAGATCTCGGCGAAACTTTGCCAACTATGCCACACCCAAATGTTCCAGGTCGTGAAACAGCCAAAGACTGGAAGCTGGATGATGATGCTCGGGTTGTTGGTCTAGAGGCACTACGACGTATACGCACAGAGGCCAAAGCAGGCAAACAGAGCCGTGCCTCGTAATTGATAAACAAGGTATACTAATACTATGACACTATCTGATATCGATCCTGGTATTTCTGGTGAGCAGGTGACAGCCGAGCAGCAGCAGCTCCTGATGAGCTCGCCCGATGCTCGCGAACAGAGGCAACTAAATGCCCGTGCTGCGTTGCCATATCCAAGCGAGCCATTAAGAGGCAAAAGACGAGGGCTTGATTTTGCTAATACTGATGAAATCCTTCCAATTGATCCAGTCGAGGTCAGAAATCTCGGCATACACCTTAGTGCCATGGATGTCCCAGTGCTCGATGATCTAAATAGATACTATTCGCCAGACCCTAAGCCCGAAGCAATCGAGCGGTATATTATGTATGCCGGTGCTAATAACGAACGAAGGAAACGAGAGCGTGATGAGGCGCAGTTAACACTCGAGGGTATAGGACAGGTCGTATTGACTGATGAACAAAAACGCCAAAAGAAGATGGCTCAACAGAGGAAACCACAAGCCGTGGCAGATAGTCTGCAACGTGCGTTACATGCGAATTTGGCAGCAGCTAATGTTCGGCATGCGGCGATAACAGCAGTTACAGAACAGATGAAGACCGGCCAACCCTACAACGAGTCTGCTGCACGATATGCTGCAGATGCAATAGAGGACCTCGGTGCTTGTTTAGCAGACCCAGAAAACCTCGATATACTACTCGGTGCCTGTAATAGGGATCTAGCATTTAGGATTGCACACTTTGGTTATAAAGCAGGTGAACAAACGGAAATACTTGCTGATCAACCACTCGTATTACTACTAGCGAAGCGTGAGCAGGAGCGTCGTCAGGTGTGGTGGTCGGAGCGGCTTAATGCAATGCTTAGAATAGATAGAAACAGACGAACCGCACAAGATAGAGAAAACGCGAAGGCAACCCAGGAACTAATCGCTAGCTTTGCACAAGCAGGAGCAGCGAGCTAGCGTGCTGGATAATCTGCCAAAGCCGTTTTTTGTGCTGGCACCCATGGATGACGTAACTGATAGCGTCTTTCGCCAGATAATTGCTGACTGCGCACCGCCGGATTTATTCTTTACAGAATTTGTAAATGTTGATGGCCTACAGAGTCCCGGGCGCCCAAAACTGATGCACAAGCTACAGCATACCGACAAGGAACGGCCGCTGATTGCTCAAATTTGGGGCAAAAATCCAGACAATTATTACAAAACAGTCAAAGAGCTCAAAACTATGGGGTTCACTGGGGTTGACATCAATATGGGGTGCCCGGTCAAAACAGTTATAAAACAGGGGTGCTGCAGCGCACTTATTGACGATAGGGGACTGGCAGGGGAGATTATTCGAGCGACGCAAAAAGCTGCTGGCGATTTCCCTGTTAGTGTCAAGACCAGACTTGGGAGCAAGGAGGTTGATTTGTCCTGGATTGAGTTTTTGCTTGGATTTAAACTTAACATGTTAACTATTCATTGCCGCACGGCCAGGCAAATGTCCAAGGTGCCAGCTCAGTGGCAATATATGGACGAAATACGGCGTTTGCGCGATGCTATCTCCCCCACTACGCTTTTGGTGCTTAACGGCGATGTTATGACCAAACAGCAAGGACGGGAGCTAGCAGAGCAGTATAAGCTTGATGGCGTGATGATCGGACGTGGTGTGTTTCATGATCCGTTTGTGTTTGCCGAGGCGAGCCCCTGGGCGACCCTCTCAGACGAGCAGCGCAAAGAATTATATGCTAAACACGTTAAGCTTTTTGCCGACA
>JAGQNJ010000019.1 GCA_020428115.1 Candidatus Saccharimonadota bacterium | reverse complement strand
AAAGCCCATGCGGTAAAAGATATCTAGAACTTTCTGTAACTCTGTCATCAAGGGATGTTTACTCCCGTTGTTGCTGGTTAGTAGTTGTGGCTTATGCTCGCCAACATTGGTATCAAATGGCGCCGTTACATCGATCGGTGCGAGGCTCGCCTCTTTCTCGCCTGCTTCTTCTACAAGCTTTGCCAGCTGAGCCTTAAGCTGATTGAGTTCCTTGCCAAAGCTAGCCCGTTCAGCCTCTGGCAACAGCGGTATCTCGGCCGCAAGTGCCTTGAGTTCTGGTGCACGCAAAATACCAGCTTTGTTAGCCGTTTTCTCAAGCTGCTTGGTCAATGTGGCAGCAACGTCACCAATCTTCTTGTGCTTGTAGCTCATACTTAGTGTTAATTATATCAGATGACCACCCTGGTACTAAAACTGTAAACACAAACATTTTATGGGGTTATAATTATGGCATGCGTTCACACGAAGCAATTATTGACCGCAGTCATGAAGTTATCGCCCTAAACGATCGAGGCGATTATACCGTGCCTAGCTACCTGATTTTTAAAGATTCTCAGTTTCTATGGGACTCTTGTATAACCGCCCAAGCAATTGCACACACAAATACTGACCGTGCCCAGCAAGAGATCATGAGCCTGTTTCGTGGCCAAGCAGAGTGTGGACGAATATCGAACGAGACGCTTGCAGGTAATAACTGGCGGCAAAAGGCCGTTTTCGGTACCGAGGAAATTGACGGCGTTACGGTTAGTGGCATCACTCAGCCACCGACTATCGCTACTGCCGTCGTGGAAATCGGTAAACACATGGATACAGAAGAACGTGATAAGTTTTTTAGGGCTGTGTTTACGCCTTTGACGCGCTACCATTCCTGGCTTCTTAACGAGAGGGTTATCGATGAAACAGGGCTGGCGACATTAATTCATCCGTACGAAAGTGGCATGGACAACTTGCCGCCGTGGCGAGAAGCTCTAAATGATTATTGGCTTGGCCCGCGTTATTCGAGCAGACAGATAGCGACCGAACTCGGCGCCAGTGCCCTTGGCATGTTCAGACGATTGTTTGCAGATACTAAGCACGTACCAAAAGCCCAGAGAGCCGACAATCACGATGTGCTTTCTAGTTTTTTGCAGACTCGTGCCCTGGCAAGAAACGGCTATGATATTCGAGAAATTTGGGATCATACTGACGCTCCCCTGCAGCAGGATATTGGTTTTAACGCACTTCTAGCAGAAGCAAATCAAGCTCTGATCTTCATTGCCGACACAATTGATGACGATCAATACGTACTAGATGCGGAATTGTCTGCAAAAATCGAGAAGCAACTTCAGGGAATATCAAAATTCTTAGCCGAGATTGACCTAGCAAAAGGCGGAGATGTTCGTTTTTACAATCGCGATGCGCGCACTGGCAAACTCATACGGATTGATACTGTTGGCGGCTTACTCCCACTGGTTGCTGATATACCCAAAGAGCAGGCCGACGCCCTGACCAAACATCTGACAAACCCATCAACCTTTTGGAGTAAGTGCCCTATACCTAGCGTATCTATGGAGGACCCACACTTTAGTGAAGTCGCATACTGGCGAGGTGTTTCGTGGCCATTTCCGAGAGTAGCAATCGAACGCGCGCTGCGGCGCAGAGGAAACTATGATGAAGCTCACGAGCTCAGGCACAAAGTACTTGCTCGTCCTGGGGAAGAGCTCAAGACAGAATACGATCACCCAAGGACTGGCATACCACTCGGTATACACCATTTTGGACCAACTGCCGGACAAGACATTATTTTTGCCTACCAAGAAATGAGTAAACAAAAGCGCTATACTATAGAGCATGGAGAAAGCGAACCTCGTTGAAGCCGCTCAAACTGTACTACAGCTAAATGAGCGAGAGGGATTTACGATACCGGCCGAAGGCCTCTATCCGCACCAATGGCTGTGGGACAGCTGTTTTATTGCCATTGGACTACGTCACTACGATACCAAACGTGCCCAGCAGGAAATACTTAGTCTCCTGCGTGGACAGTGGGCCAACGGCATGTTGCCGCATATGATGCTCGACAGTGGCATCCTCCATCGCCAAGATCGAGAGATTTGGCGCAGTTATGTATCGCCAAATGCTCCAGATAAAATAGCAACGAGCGGTATCACACAACCGCCCATGCTTGCTGAAGCAGTCGTGCAAGTTGGCAAAAAGCTCTCTCGGATTGAACGTCACACTTGGTATCGCCGAGTTTTTACCTCGCTTGTCGCCTACCACGAGTGGCTCTATGCTGAACGCGACCCTCACCAAGAAGGCCTAACCCTTCAGATTCACCCCTGGGAAACAGGACTCGATAACAATCCAGCCTGGGTTAGCGAGCTGCGTGAGCATCAAATGCCCACATGGATCCGCCTGATCGGCAAGCTACATCTTGATAGGCTGTTTACTTTCATGCGTCGTGACACCCGTTTTGTCCCACCCGGCCAACGCCTTACAACTCTCGATGCCCTGGCCTTCTATAGCGTCCAGCACCGGCTGCGCCGCAAGCAGTACGATATACGCCGCGTCCTGAATCATTCGCTATTTGCCATAGAAGATCTGGCATTTAATTGTATCTTCATACGAGCCAACAAACATCTGAGACACATTGCCAAGACCATAGGGGAAGATCTCCCAAAGCCGCTCATAGACAACATGGCCAAAACCGAGAACGCACTCGATCAGCTCTGGGATGCTTACTCTGCGCAGTATTATTCACGTAATTTTGTTACGCACAATCTTATCAAAACCACCACAATTGCCACCCTACTACCACTGTACGCAGGATGCATAAGCAAGGAGCGCGCCAAGCGGCTTGTCGAGCTCCTCCACTCTACTATGCAATATGGCCCTAAGTATCCTGTACCAAGCGTTGCGATAAGTTCTGAGTGGTTTAGCGAGCATCGCTATTGGCAAGGACCAACCTGGCTTAATACTAACTGGCTCGTTGTTCAGGGACTCAAACACTATGGCTACCACGAGGAAGCCGAGAAAATCATATCGAGTTCACTAAAATTGGTAGAACAATCAGGCTTTTCGGAGTACTTTTCTCCACTAGATGGATCGCCCGCCGGAGCCAAAAACTTCTCTTGGACTGCCGCCCTCACTATAGATTTTTTGAAAACCCAGCCGTAAGGTGTAAAGAATATTGCTTTTTTGGTGTTTATATGTTAGAATATAGCTATGTCTTCGTTTCAACATTTAGATAGCCCCTCCCCTGTTATGGACGAAAGTTTGCTGGCAGAATGCTATGAGTACGCTGCAGATCTGCTTGAAACAGACTATGTACATGCGCATACCGCTGATGTTGAAGAAATCGTCCAAGCGGCGGTTACCAATGCGTGGAAAGGCTACGCATCATTTGAGGGTAGAAGTCCGTTTAAGAAATGGTTTCACAGTGTTGTACATAACGCCCTTCTTGATCAAATAGATAGGCAGCAACGAGAGCCTGAGCTACTGTCGCTTGATGATCTACCCATGGCATACGATGATCAATTTGTCGACCCACCAACAACCTACCTCTATACAGATATCGACGACAGCCTGGTGCTCGCGCCCATTCTTGCTCGTTCGATACAAGCTCTGCCAACAAGGCAACGTCATGCCTTCACCCAGAGCGAGATTCTTGGTTCTGATATCGAGAATATGACACTATATGGAGCGCACAATGCGGATAGAGTAACTGCCTGGCGTGCAAAGCGCTCTCTACAAGCAAGCCTAGAGGCAAACCCTGAGATTTCTCAGTTTCACTAATATACTCTGGGCTAGTCGTCGTTCTGCGGTTTATCAATAAGCTCGACTTCGAGTACAGTCTCGCCACCACCGATTTTTACAATGTCCTTGTCAATCTTGCCCAGCTCCTTGCTCGCGCTATTGTAGTGCCCGACCGTCGCGCCGAGTGAATTACCAAGCCGCTTAAAATAGCCATCGTAGGCAATAAGATGCTTTTGAAGCTGTTCGATATTCTTGCGTATAACCTCAGTATCCTTCTGGATCTCCATGCTCTTAAGACCCTGAACAATAATCTGCAACATTGCAGATAGAGTGCTTGGCCCAACAATTGATACATGTTTGTCAATGGCTGCATACTGCATAAGATCTCGCCCCGAGACACCGCTGGCTCCAACCTTATTCGCGAGCAAATCATAATATATCGCCTCGCTTGGTATAAACATCAAAGCCTGATCGAGGGTACCCTTTTTGGGTTGAATGTATTTACTAGTCTCGTCGATGCGGCGCTTGAGGTCTTCTTTGAATGCTTTTTCGAGCTGTTTACGTGCGTCGCCCTTTGCTTCGACAAGACGGTTATAGTTCTCGAGACTAAACTTGCTATCAATCGGCAAAATCTTGTCATCCATGTGTATCACAGCGTCAACAATCATGCCGTCAGATATTTTGTGCTGCAAACTATACGAACCAGGAGGCAGCAGATTCTGTAGTATCTGCTCAAGGTAAAACTCCCCGAGCACGCCACGCTGCTTGGGATTCTGCAGCACATTCTGCAGACTTCTTAGCTCAGTCGCGATATCACCGACCTGCCTGTTTGTTTTGTCCAGCTCTGTCAGCTTTTGGGTCACATCGCGAATAATTTTGGCACTGGCTTGATACTGCCTAGCCATCTGTTCGTTGTTTTTATCCAACCTATCTGTCAGATGATCCTTGAGTCCATCATTGAGCTTCTGTAGCCCTTCGCTCAGATTGGTCATATCTTGTTTCAGCAGGCTCGTTGCCGACTCATCCTTGAGCTCTTTGATTTTTTGGCTCAGTACAAATATCACCGTACCGAACCCAAGTGCCACCACAATGAGAATAATTACCCCTGTCATATCCATCACGTAGTAGATCCTTGATACTCAAAATGCATATCTTTATATTCTTGCATATAATCCTGTAACATCCTATGAATCGCTTGGTGGCCTTGGGTTGTTTTGAGGTATTTTTCGCGCCTAGTTGCATCAGAACGCTTCACATAGGCTTCGTAAAATATAAGCTCCCAAGGCCTATATGGTTTAGTAGATGCATTTTGACCGGCATTATGTTCTTTGAGACGTTTTTTTAGATCTGTAGTCTTCCCGATGTACAATCTGTATCTTGTTTCTGACTTCAATATATATACGTAGAACATAATGCTATCAAGGGCTCACTACATGATCCATACTGCTTATACTACTACACCGCTTGTGGCTACTACAATGTCAGACCACTTCAACACGGTAGAGATATTCTCTAGCACGCATAATTGCTCTGGCACAATATTCTTGGCGCAGACCAATGGGTGTGTGATCTATTTTTTGCTGGGCACGATACGCCCGCTTACGCTCCAACAAATACTCGTAGACTCGTGCCTGCGGTATAACATATAGAGTCTCAGCTTCGGCATACATAAATGCGTCGTGTCTTCTATGTAAATCTGGATTAGTCAGATTATCACCAAATCGCCAGACAGCGTACGCCCAGTATGGCCGCAAGTGCCTGGGCACTGCATCAGAAACTGGAATCGTATCACCTAACTCACCAATGTCCTCAAAATTCGTCGTAAGTGTCTCCCGCTGAATGAGCGACATGTTTATCAAGAAGCCTCCAAGCCCGGGCCCCAATGTTGGCTGGCCATATTGATCCAGCCTAACCTCACCATACAGGCCTGGCGGTGGAACTATTTCGGGGGTGCTCACACCGTTAGCTCCTTCTGCCGCATGTACGCCTGTCTGTCTTGACTGGGTAGTCGCTCAATACTGTAGCGCAACATTGTGCGTGGCATGGTAGCTGCATATTGATCTAGAAATTTCCTGAGTCGTGCTTCGTCCTTTTTGCCAGCTTCCCGCAACATCCAACCAACGGCTTTGTGGATCAAATCATGGGTATCACTACCAAGCATGGCTGCTATCTTGAAAGTCTCGTCAAGTTCGCCTTCTCTGATAAATTGCCAGGTGCTGACAATCGCAATGCGCCGCTCCCATATACTTTGTGACCGAGCCAAAACGTAGAGTGGCTGCTTGGAACGCGGTGCCAAATACCCGCCAACGACATCCCGACAACTCACATCGACGATATCCCAATTATTAATCCGATCCGTCGAGCGCAAATACAGATCATAGAGTTCTCTCTTACCCTGTTCGTCGGCTCGTTTTGATTGATTAGTCATAATGATAACTGCGGCCAAGCGGTGTTCGTGCACAGGACTCGCCAAAAGTTTGGGTAGCTCCTCCAGGGATAGGTCTTTGTATTTTGCCGCTACTCTACGTACTGCGGGCACCCGTACACCAATAAATACATCACCAGCCCCGTACTGCCCTTCACCCGTTTTAAAAAACCGCTGCAAAAACTTTGCATCTGTGGCATTGCCCAACCCATTTAGTTCGTCGCAAACCTCTGCAGCTGTACTCATGCTAGCTACCACTATACTCCCCTACCAAAAAGAGATAAACTTACAGCTATGCAAATTACAACAGCAAAGGACATCAATAAGCTCGGTACGATCCTGTCTGTTTGGGCGCATCCTGATGATGAAACTTTCTCTGCGGCGGGTATCCTCTACACTGCTCGGCGACAAGGCCAGACGGTCTGCTGCGTAACAGCAACCAGGGGTGAGCTTGGTGTGCAGGACGAGTCTCGTTGGCCGGCCCAAAAACTAGGTGATATCAGGCAGGCAGAAATGGAGAAGACTCTCAAGATTCTAGACATTAACTGTCATCATTGGCTCGGCTACAAAGACGGATCATGTGCCACGGTAGATAGCACCGAGGCAGTTGATAAGCTTATTACAATTATCGAGCACATCCAGCCCGACACCATCCTGACCTTTGGGCCAAGTGGCACTACTGGACATACCGATCACATAGCGGTGAGCAACTGGACAAGTAAAGCAATAGCTGGGGCGCAAACTAGCAAACCGATTGCGTTGTATCACGCTGTCGTTTCCCGCGCTCAGCACCAACGCAGTGGCATGGCACTCGATGAACAGTTTGATATCTATTTCAATACCAATGAACCACCGCTTGTTGACGAAGCCAAAATGGACATTTGTTACCACCTTACACCAGATGCATGTGAAGCCAAACTGGCCGCTATGCGTGCACAAGCAAGCCAAACCACAACCCTGCTCGAGCAAGCTCCACCAGAATACATACGTGATTTTTGTGCCTGCGAAGGATTTGTTCGGGCTCGCTAGCCATCTACGCCCGTACCGGGCGGATCCACAACAATGATACCCTCTTCTGCGAACGGTACAAGAAATTGCGATCTTCCTCGTCGATTTCAGCAACCTCTAGTGTGCCTGGCGTTATATCAGCATCGATCACCTTCATATTTAACTCGCAGCCTGCCTGCCGCACCATCGATCCATCGTCGTCCGGAGCCATCCAGGCACGGGCAACCAGCTTGAGTTGCACAGTTCCGATTGGGCAAGGTATCGTGTATTCGAACCCTGCCTTACTTCCTGGCGGTGCTTCTGTGATTATATTATTAGCCGAGAGTGCGTCGACTGCCGGAAATACTATCTGGTCACGAAAGCCAAGCACTGCCTCTGGCGACAGCGCATACTCTGGCTCTGGGAATGGTATCTCTCCACGAATACTCATCTATCAAACATTGACAGATGCATTAAACTATTGCAAGCTTTAGCGTTTCGGCCGACGACGGTAGTCTTTGTGCTCTAGCCTTGTTCGTAATTGATCCAGCCTAACAATGTATCGCTCGTACGGCTTGAGCAAGCTTGAGTACTGCCAGTTGGGCGCCAGAATAGCTTTGAGTCGCTTTTTTTCCTCCAGGTATTCAGCCAAACAATAAAAGTCACCATCGCCCGACACAATAACCGCCTGATGATACTTAGGAAGCTGCTTCATAGCATATAGCACAAGCTCGGCATCAATATTGCCTTTCACGACTCGACGAGCACCATTCTCCTGATCCTGATTCGTAGACTTGCCCTGCGTTGAGCGTTGTTTTGACTCGGTGCCATGTGTGTCAAACATACCCACAGTTGGCTTCAGTACAACAAGGTAGCCAAGGTCGTGCAGTTGTTTATACATGTCTTCGTGCTCTTGCATGTATCCAATAAATAGATACGCATCGCTAACATTATGTTCGCTGCGTAGATATGCCAGGAACTTTTGCCAATCCATTTTCCAGCCGACTTTCTGAGTCCCGAGGTTGAGATTCTGACTATCGATAAAAGCAAAGTTCTTTTTTGGTCTTCGTAATTGCATAGGTACACTCCTATTGTAACAGTTTATTCTGTAAGGGGTTAACCTGGCTACTGCCTATGGGGCTTGTTCTGCACCAGTAGCGCTTGCGTCCGATGGGCTACAAACATAGGTAATCTCGTAACTATAGGATAAGTCACCCTTTAGGGCTTTAGTGCGCGCATCATCGTATGCCTGAGTACCTGGAGCATAGTAATAATGATCTAGTCGCACGCCCTCGATGTTATCCTGCTGTTCCACAATCATAAACGGCTCTGTCCCGCATATACCCAATGCCTCCTGATAGTACTGGGCATCAACGTCAACACGCTTCTGGTACTGGCGTCGGCTATCAATAAAAAACCACAAGACAACGGCAGCAATAATCGCCCCAATGACAAGACATATTATGAGCCAGGTCTTCGTGCGTTTTTGTTTTACAACCATTACTGGTGCTGAATTATATACATGCTAATCCCACAGGTCAAATACGCTGAAGCACTATTTGCCTGTAGCGGTAGTGTGGTTGCGCCTGCGTGTGAACCAGTGTACACCAACTGCACCAAGCCCAAATACAATCGCTGCAATGCCATCATACGCTGCGGTTTGGTGCGCCTCAACTGCTGAGCTTCTGAGCGCATCTGCGGTTTCTTGCCACATCGCAGGTGTTCGTGCCTCAGACAGTGCATCGCCAGTCGATTGATTTGCCGCTGCAGCACCAGCAAAAAACACCGACACCACGCCAAGTGTTATGCTAACTACCCGTAGATCACCGCCCGTGTATACATCTGTAGTTTGCACCTGCGTCTCGTTCCCTGTTGCCATGACGTCATCAAGCACGCGCACATCAACAATTTCAATTTCTGGAAGCGCTTCACCCAATTGCTTCTTCATAGGTGTATCCTCATTTATTAATACAACTATACCATAACTTGGCGCAATTGCACTACTTGTTGCAAGTAGCTAGGCCTTTTTGGCATGTGCCTTGAGCCACGCAGCAATCGCTGGAATATCCAAATGTTCTACAGCGACACCTACAGCAAAGTCTGCAATTTCACCTTGTTTAGCACTAAAGACATACCCATTGATTTCGAGCAGCGTGATGCACGCAAGCATGGCGGTCCGCTTATTGCCATCAACGAATGGGTGGTCTGCAATAACTCCACGACAAATCGCTGCAGCTTTCTCATAGATAGTTTTGTACAGCGACTCCCCAAATACTGATTGGTGTTGTGCCGCTACAGCAGACTCCAACCTACCCAAATCACGTAGACCATTACTGCCACCTGTTTCTTGGATCACCAGCACATGCAGCTCGAGCAATTGCTCTACCCTGATGCGTTTCATCGGTCAGCTAAGTTTTCGAAGTCTTTACGGTAGCGACTAAGTATCTGCTTGGCTGCCGTAATTACTTCTTTGTCTTCTACTGATTCACCCTCGCTCTTTAACTGGTTGGTTAGAGACTTGCGAATGTAATCACTTCGGCTGGAATACTCTTTCTTCGCCTGCTTATCGATTTTCTTCACGAGATCTTCTGGAAGTGATATGTTGAAAGTTTTTGATGCCATACAATAATTGTATCATTTATGTATACGTGGCGTCAACATTTCTCTTCTGCCTATTGCTGCTCAACCTTGAGCCTGATGAGCTTGTTGTTTTGGCATTACGATCAGACTCCGAACCTGACTAGCGAGGTACAGTGATCCTGTTACTAAACAGTGTGTCTCTTTGGTAGAAAGTATATACCTGTAGGCATCTCTTGGATTGCTGCACTTTACTGCATTTTTATGCCCGAGCTCTTTTACGATATTCTCCGCTAGATCTGCCCTGTATGACCTTTTGTCATAATCCTGCGATACACTAAATTCTGTAAATACAAACTGTTTGGTTATTGGTAGTAATACCTCGAGGCATTCTCGTAGCTTATTGTTTGGTGTTTTTATCATGTTAAAGACAACCAGAAACTTTGTATTTGGGTATTTGATTTGGATTGCCTTTGCTAAAGCCTGTACTTTTTGACCGTTATGCGCACCATCGATAATAACGGTTCTGCCGTCAACTTCAAATATCTCCATTCGAGCTGGTGGCTGTTGTTTTTTCGCTACATTTATCTGTTCGCGAGAGAGTGTACCTAGATTATCTCGGGCAAGGACATAGTTAACCGCCGCGCGTGCTAGATTCCAGTTGTCATTTTGAAACTCCGGTATGGTGCTGCTGTGCCTTTGGCTGTCCACTACCTGCAAGGTAGCACCATGGTCAATGGCAAATTTTTTTATGAGGCCTATTACATCTTTGTCCTGTTGAATTGCTAACACATGATTTCCTGCGTTAATGATCCCTGCTTTTTGAGCAGCAATCTCTGGTATGGTTCCGCCAAGTATATGAGTATGGTCAAATCCTATACTCGTAATCACGCAGATTTTGTCTTTGCGTTTTATTACGTTAGTGCCATCAAGCAATCCGCCCATGCCAGTTTCAATTACGGCGTAATCTACCTTTTCCTTAGCAAATACCCAATAGGCAAATGCAATAAGTAGTTCAAAATATGTTGGCTCTAGTTTACTTTTCTCGATCATTTTTACAAACTCGTTAAAGTAACTCAGAAACTTGGTATCTGATGGCGGGTCGCCGTGTATTTGAATTCGTTCATTTATGGCTACTATGTGCGGTGAAACAGTTAAGCCAGTTTTTTTACCCGCTTGTTCTAATAGCGCACGAACAAAATATGCTGTAGAGGTTTTTCCAGATGTCCCAGCAATATGAATAGATCTATACTGCTCTTGTGGATTACCGAGATATTCCATGAGCTTGTGCATCCTGTCAAGTGTATACGACCCTTTATTCATATTTCGTGGTATGAAACCACTTAAGAATACTTCAACTTCTGGCATGCTTACAAAGCTCTTCATAGCCTTACCCTACTACTTATCGAAACATGCTTCAACAGCACGAGCGTATACTGCACCGGCTCTGTGATAGTGGTTTTCAGAAGATTTGCTGAACTTTTCTAACGAAACAGCGCTGTTTACTTCTAAAACCTGAAGCTCACCATCAACACAAACAATGTCTACTGAAGCAAACCTTAGCGTTAATTCGGACATTGTCCTCTCGGCAATTTCGTGGAGATCCTCAATGACTACATCTGACTCTATTAGCTCTGGTTTTGCGCCAGCCAAAAGATTGTGTTTTGCTAAGCCAGCTGCGCCGTTCACCGATTCGCTCATAGCGTCGTGGCTCAATACCTTTTCAAAACTGAGTAGTGGTTCGTCGTCGAGCATAACGACTCGATACTCGTGCTCAATCTGCACATACGGCCCTATGGCCAAAGCACCAAATCTCTTTGCAAGATCGCCTCCTGTTACAAGCGCCTCTTCAAACGAGGTAACCCGGCGGACACCCATGCCACCACTTTTACTATTTGGTTTTACGACCGCTGGCAGACCAGCTTCATCTAGTTTACTCCCAAGGGTATCAGCTATTTGCCCATCTGAATCTGGCCTAATAAGCAGGTGCGGTATTGCAGCTATACCAGCAGACTGCAAAACGCAGTATGTTGCTGACTTATCCGACGCGACCTTAGAAGAACTTGCCGTATTAAGTGGAAAGTTGTATCCAAGAACAAAGCATGCTTCTTGATCTTGCTGGCTCAACCTTGCTAGCCAATAGTCGGACATCCACTCAACATCAACACCGCGCTCATCACATGCAGATTGAATATGGCGCACGAAATCTCGTTCTCTTACCCACTCGAAATTTGCATCACCAACGTTAGTAGCCATCTTACCTTAATTGTAGCAGGTTTAGGATTTGGGAGCTTCTTCTAGGCCCTGTTTGCCCACCTGGATCCAGTAACCTACCTCATCCGAATCATCTTTACTTATATACCGCTCATAGTATCCGCCCATACATTCCATTGCAGCACTCGCAGTCGCGTAATCCAGCAGGTGCTTCTGCTCTAAGTTATTTAGTGGCTTACCACCAGCACTTAGATATGCAGCGAGCACACTATCAACACGCTCCGGAAGTGGCATTTTGCCATCATGCATGAGATTTGCTGCCATGACCGCAAGCTCCTGAATACGTGGATAAATATTTGCTACAGCAAAATCAATAATGTAAATTTTGTCATCATCGCCTAGTATCGTGTTGGTCTGAATTATGTCTCCGTGCACAAAAGCCGTAGGTAGCTCTGCTGGTATGGCATCGTACAGATTCATGGCCTGTTGCACCAAGATCTTTGTTGCTTCATCCAAGTAGTCTTTGACCTGATCGTACATCCAATGGATATTTGGGACCGCCCATGTGTCAAATAAATACACTGGTTTCATACTAATACTATTGATTTTTACTGCTTGCTCAGCAATTTTTTTTAACTCATCCGTACTGGGTGCTCTGCCCAATTCCTTGTATGTCGCGCCTGGTACAAAACCCATTACAGCCAGCTTCAGCCCAGATTCTATGTCCACATGTAGTGACTGATTATTGCCATCTTTCAGCAATGGAGGATGATTGACGCCTGCTGCTATCGCCGCCTCTATAATATCCGTGTATCGCTGAGCTTCACCCTCACCGCGTGACTGAGCGAATATTTTTATCAGGTACTCACCCGATGTCATTCCCGCACGAACATTATAGTCCTGGAATCCTGCTTCAATTAGGCTGTGTTCATGCACTGCACCTAGGCCATAATCTGCAGCAACCCTATCAACGACGTCGCTAATATCGCCATCAAAGTCAATGCGCCGCTCAAAGCTATCACTCATAATACGTCAATTGTAGCAGTTATTTTTCGAAAACCATTTCATAATATAGTGTCGGCTGATCATCATAAACAGAGATCAGCGCCTTGCGTTTAAAACCAATCCTTTCTAGCGCAAGTAGTTCAGGTAGATACCCATCTGTGATAAGCAGGCCCCCACTTTCAAGGGATCTGTATGCTTCGAGGCCCGCCATTACTCTTAGTGAAACTTCTGCATCAGCTGGCTTTAAAATGCCAAGCCCAACCGCCTCAAGCTCAGAGTATGCTTTATGCAACAGACCGTCCGCCTGCTTCTGTGACGAAACCTTAATGTCGTCTGAATAGACAGTTAGTCCAGAGAAAAATATCATTCCCAGCGTACCGTCTGCATACGGTAGCTCGCGTACATCAATTATCTTGTCTACATACCTGGCGTACTTTTGATTATATTCTTCTGCTTCCCATGGCTTTTCTTCAAGGTTTGCAATTATAGCTTTTCTTGTAAAATTTACTTCGTCTAAAAAGAAATATCCGTCTGGTGTCGGGCCGCCTATTTCCAGAATTTCACCCTGGAGGCCATTTATTGTTTTTTGTATATCAAATCCTTTTTCTCTCCAAAAAAGGTAGTCAACCCCTTCAGTTCCCTGATTTACGATTTTGCGAATTCGACCACTTTTGAAAGGATATCTCATGCCACGTCAATTGTAGCAGGTTTAATACGTTATACTTAGCCGTATGAAACGTCGAGTTGCAGTTCGCGGCATTGTGGTTTATGACAATAAGCTATTGTGTGTAAAGCTCAAGGCATACGATGGAAAAGATGCCACTGAATTTTGGGCAACCCCAGGTGGCGGCGTTGAACCTGGCGAGGCGCTTGTCTCAGCGCTGTCGCGGGGGGTGGTCGGGGGGGCTGGTGTGGAGGCGGGTGTAGG